>DASQVU010000468.1:0-5974 GCA_035640615.1 Pseudonocardiaceae bacterium | reverse complement strand
CGGTCGAACTGGGTCCGCACCGTCTCGATGGAGCTGAACGCGACGTTGAACTCGTCGGCGAACCGGGCAGCGAGCATCGGCGTGCGGCGGGCACCCGTGCCACCGATGAGCAGCGGCGGGTGCGGCCGTTGCACCGGCTTGGGCAGGGCCGGAGAGTCGGCGAGCTGGTAGTGGCGCCCGGAGAAGGAGTACCGCTGCCCCGGTGGCGTGCGCCACAGCCCGGTGACGATCTCCACCTGCTCGGCGTAGCGGTCGAACCGGCCGGCCAGCGGAGGAAACGGGATGCCGTAGGCGGCGTGTTCCTCGGCATACCAGCCGCTGCCCATGCCCAGCTCGACCCGGCCGCCGGACATCTGGTCCACTTGCGCAACGGTGATCGCCAGCGGGCCGGGTAACCGGAACGTGGCCGGACTCACCAGCGTGCCCAGCCGGATCCTGCTGGTCTGCAATGCCAACCCGGCAAGCGTCACCCAGGCATCGGTCGGCCCCGGCTCACCGGGCCCCTCGCCGATCCGCAGGTAGTGGTCGGAGCGGAAGAACGCGTTGTACCCGGCGTCTTCCGCCGCGCGGGCGACGCGCAGCTGATCCTGGTAGGTGGCGCCTTGCTGAGGCTCGGTGAAGATCCGGATGTCCACGACCCGTCAGGCTAGTCGCGCATCCCGTGCTCGGCCGCGCGCCGGACAGCGTCGATGTCGATCTTGCGCATGCCGAGCATCGCTTTCATGGCGGCTTGCGAGGTGTCGGGGTCAGGATCGCTCAACAGCTCCATGAGAGCGGTGGGAACGATCTGCCAGGACACCCCGAACCTGTCCTTGAGCCAGCCACACGGCCCTTCCTGACCACCCTCGGAGAGCTTGCTCCAGAAGTAGTCGACCTCCTCCTGGGTCCCGCAGCTCACCTGAAAGGAAATGGCCTCATTAAAGGTGAATTGCGGCCCACCGTTCAACGCGACGAAACTCTGCCCGGCCAACTCGAACAAGACCGTCATGACCGCGCCCTCAGGTCCCGGACCCGCAGCGCCGTAGCGCGCAATATCGATAATCTTCGAGTTGTCGAACACGCTGGTGTAGAAGTTCGCTGCTTCCTCACCCTGCGTGTCGAACCACAGGCAAGCCGTAATCTTCTGCATCTTCTGCCCTTTCTTCCTTAACGGTCTTCCTTAACGGCTCTGCGGCCGCCTTGGTCATCTGCAGGCCAGTGTCGTGAACTCGGCGCCAGCGACCTCCCGCTGCCTCGACACGTCGGTGATGGCCGAGTTCACGGCGGCACCGGCCTGGTGAGTAAGACGACCGAGCCGGGCGAGATTAATCGGTCATCGCTCGGACCGCGAGCCGCGGCTGCGCGACCGGACGGGCATGCCGGCCTGGCGAGGATGGTGCGCACTATTACACGCGCTGTGCCGTTGCAGTGGCAGCATGTGCATTTACAAATTGTTAACTCGTAAAATCGGAGGTACTCAGGTGGCAGTTGGTGTACAAATCCCAAAGACGGCTTATTGCGAGCCGTCATCGATGCGATCCTTTCCCTCCGGAAGGCGCGCCGGACGCAACTCTCCCCGTCCGGCGACGGCGTTGCCGCAGCGGGATAGCCCCCAGTCTCACTGCGGCAACGGCCCCTGTTAGCTGGCTTCGGAAACCGCAGTCTGCATCCAGACTGCGGGTCGGGGCAGGTTCACGGGCGAAGCTGGCGGACGATGATGGCGGCGGCGTGGGCGGCCCCGCCGGCATGGCGAAGCTCTCGTGCCAGCGCGCGGCAGCGTGCGGCGATCTGCGGCGAGCCAGTCAGCGCCAGCGCCGCCGACCGCAGCGCAGCCGGCTCGACCTCGCCCTTCTGCAACACCACGGCCACCCCCGCGTTCGCCAGCATCTCGGCGTTGCTGAACTGGTCCACCGCCTGCGGAACCGCGATCATCGGGACGCCTGCAAACAGGCCCTCGGAGCAGCCGCCCATCCCGGCGTGCGTGACGAACAGCGATGCGTAACGCAACACCGCGAGCTGAGGCACCCACGGGTATGCCCGTACCCCGGGCGGCAGCGTGCCCAGATTGGGGGGATCAACATGGCGGCCCACCGCGAGCACCACCTGCCATCCCAGATCGCCGTACGCCGCCGCGCAGTCCCGGAACAGCTGCGGGGCATCGGTATAGGTGGAGCCGAGCGAGACCAGTACCAGCGGCCGGTCCGGCGCGGGCGCCGGCCAGTCGCCCTGGTGCGGGCGAGCGTCCAGGCAGGGACCAACGAAGGTGTAGACGTCGGGATCGACCCGATCAGCGTGCGGCTGCAGGATCCGGGGGATCAGGACAATGCACCGCGGTGGTCGGCCGGTGAACTCGTGCACCGTCAGCGGCACCCCTGATCCTGCAGCCAGCCGGCGAATCGCCGCTGATACTCCTGCCCCGCCGGGTTGTCCCGGAGCTTCGCCAGGGTTTCGGCCATGTCCTGCTCGTAGCCGTCCCACGCGACCATCGCGGGCGACAGCTGCACGAGCGGGAGGTCCCATCGCCACGCCAGCACCCGCGCGGCATAAGCGCCGATGTCGTAACACATGACGTCCGGCCGGTCCTGCTCGAACGCCTCGATGAGTTGCGGAAGGACGTGCTGCGCCTCATCGAGGAATAACACCATCACTTCCAGGAGGTTGTCGGGCCAGCGCTGTCCGCGGGTGTCGTCGGGCAACAACAACTGGTAGACGAGCGGGATCGCACCGGTGGACGCGACGGTGGCCGCGAACGCCGCGGGGACGGCGGCGGTGACCCGGTGACCGCGCCGTACCAGCTCGGTGAGCACCGGCAACGACGGATTGACGTGACCGTGGGCGCCGACAGTCACCATCACGATGTGCGACACGGCAGCCCACGCTATGGCGACATACTGGCCAGCCGCACTGGATTTAGGCGCGCTGCTGCGACATGGCGGCGACCGCATCACACGAACACCGGGACCGCCGGTACGCCGATCAGCTCAGCTCCGCAACGCAGCCACTGGTCCCACACCGCGAACACGGTGTCGGCGGTACCCGATCGCCATGGGATCAGCAGCGTTGTTCGCTGACCACATCGGCCAACGAGCCGCGAGGGTCCGCTGCACGCACTCGGGCAGCGGCGCACGCCGAAGGCCGGGCGCCTACCCTTTCGTCTCGTGGCTGACTACCTGCCGACCGCGCCGTACCGCGGCACCCGTGACTTCCTGCCGGCCGAGATGAGCGTGCGAACTCAGGTATTCCAGCGGCTGTACGACGTGATCGAGCGGTACGGGTACCTGCGCTACGACGGCCCGATCCTGGAACCGGTCGAAATCTACGAGGCGAAAACCAGCCAGGAGATCGTGCAGCAGCAGCTGTACACGTTGACCGACCGCGGCGGCCGGCGGCTAACGTTGCGACCGGAGATGACGCCGTCGGTCGCAAGGATCATCGCCGGTAACGTCGGGGCGCTCCAATTCCCGGTGCGCTGGTACAGCCACCCGAACTGTCACCGTTACGAGCGCCCGCAACGCGGCCGGGTCCGCGAGCACTGGCAGATCAACGTCGACATCTTCGGCTCGGACAGTCCGGCATGCGAAATGGAGATCTTCGAGTTGATCCACGACATGATGGCCGCACTGGGAGCGGCACCGGATATGTGGGTGTTACGCGTCAGCGACCGGGTGCTGTTGAATGCGATCCTGACGACGATGGTCGAAGTGGCGCCCGATCAAATCCGAGACGTGAGCGCACTCATCGACCGGTGGGAGAAATACCCGCGAGATCGGCTGGCGGAAGAAGCCGCGCAACTGGGTTTGACAGACAAGCAATTCCACCGGCTGGGCGAAATCCTCAGCGCCGGCGAGGACCTGCTTGACGAGCTGCCCAATGACGCGCGGGAACAGTCAATCCTGATGCGCGTGCTGGGCACTGGCGCCCGGGACCTGGTCAGCTTCGACCCGATGATCGTGCGGGGATTCGACTACTACACGTCCACCGTTTTCGAGGTCTTCGATACCAGCCCGGAAAATCGCCGCTCGCTGTTCGGCGGCGGGCGGTACGCCAATCTGGTCGGGCTGTTCTGCGCTGCCCAGATTCCCGGCATCGGGTTCGGCATGGGTGACGTGACCTTGATGGACTTCCTCGGCACGCACGGCCTGCTGCCCGCACCGCGCAACGAGGTCGACGTCGCGGTCATTCCGGTCGATGCGACGCTCGCCGAGGCGGCCCGGCGCCTCGCGCGGGACTTGCGCCTGGCAGGGTTGCGGACCAGCACCCCACTGGAGACCCGGAAGCTGGGCAGGGAACTCGCTCGGGCGAACAGGGCCGGTGCCCGCGTCGCGGTGATCATCGGATCCGACGAATGGGCCACCGGCACGGTCACCGTGCGGAACATGGGAACCGGCGACCAGCAACAGGTAGCCGCAAGCGCGGTGCCCTCGGTGGTCACCGCGATGCTGGCCCTGGCCGACCCGAGCTGAGGCGGAGAAATGCCGTGGAGGTTGAATGCCGGGTCAGGCTCAGCGCGGGCGAAGAACAGCGACTCATTGACCAGCTCACGGCCCGGCAGATCGTGCTCAACGCGCCCGTCCCGCAACGGGACGTGTACTACGCCGAACGTGGTTTCCGCGACCGCGTGCACGGTCCCGGCTCCGCCATCACCCGCATTCGGTACACGCCATCCGAAATCACCCTCAACATGAAGCGGCTCACCAGGCACGGCGGCATCTGGGAGGAGGTTGAAACAAGAATCCAAGATGGCGATGTGGCGGAACGTGTCATGGAAGCCATCGGTGCGGAGCTGGTTGTGGTAGTCAGGAAAACACGGCGAAGTGGGCAATTCGGCGAAATCGAAGTACAGATTGATGATGTCGAAGAGCTCGGCACTTACCTGGAAGTTGCCGTACAGGTCGACCAGGATACCCATCGAGCCCGAGAATCGATAGATCAACTATTGCGCGAGCTGGGAATTCCGGCGGACCGGGTCGAGTTGCGTGGCTACCCGGTCATCTTGCTCGAACAGCAGGGCGTGTCGTTCTCCGCAAGCTAGCGCGTGAAAGGACAGGATCGAGACATCCACCGCGATGGGTCATCCGGTTCCGCTTAGGCCGCGGTGACGCCGGCACGCAACGGCGCCTCCGCAAAGCCGGTTCGGCGAGGCTGGCGGCTACAGCTACCGCGACGCACCCTGCCCCGGAGACGGAACTGGCCACGCCCAGTTCGCCTGGCTGTTCTTCGTCGATGACCGCATGCGGCCGCAGGTGGGCTGAGCCAGGCGCTGATGTGCCCAGTAGGCCATGTGGCTTAGGGTAATTAGCGCGTTCTCACGAACAGTGATGGCTCCCCGCCGGAGAACCGCCCCCCTTGGACGACTTCACGCCTTTTACTACGCTGCTACTATCATCCTATAACTGAGAGTTTCAACACTTGTTGACGTTATGGGGGTACGCGTCGACCGCGCGACACGGCGACCGGCTATCTCAATCGATTCAATGGGGCATCATTTACCAGCTCGGGTATCAGGCTGTGGCATCGGCAATTTATTCGAGGTGGCGATTAGCATGTGCAGCAGTCAAGTGATTTTCTACTCGCCCGTTCTGACGTGAGAGTGGCAAGCGCCGCTAGCTCATTCTACGCCCTAGGCAGCAACCGACGTCTGGTCTCCGGACGCGCGCGGGAACTGGCTGCGTTGCGAACGGAATGGCAACGCAGCACGCTGGGTGAGTTACGGGTGGCCCTGGTGCTCGGCGACCCGGGTCTGGGAAAGACCCGGCTGGCCACCGAACTGGTGCCGCACGACTCTCAGCTTGCCGTTGGCCTGATCACGCACAGTTGCGTGATGCGCACGGCGCCACCGATCGGCCCCTGGGTCGATGCTCTTGGCCTGGCGACAGGCCCGCCAGAAGATGCTCCGGAAGGCGCTGCAGCAGCGGATCGAGTCTGCCGCGTCTGCGGAAGCGGGCTTCCCGATCTGCCAGCGCTGCCACGCCATGCCGATATCGCCCACGACGCT
>DASQVU010000467.1:0-2706 GCA_035640615.1 Pseudonocardiaceae bacterium | reverse complement strand
ACTATTTCGTCAACTTCCACGACCTTAACCCCGTCGCGCCCGACGCCGCGTTGGGATTCCCGCTGCTGCCGGGGGCGGGCAACACTGTTCCCGGTCACGGGGAGATGCTCATCGATAGCGCTGTTGCCAGCTACATTGGCGTGGCCCCGGGTACCACCGGGTCGGTCGATCTGATCTACCCCGGCATCCAACCGCCGATCGTGCATCATTTGGACAACATCCGCCTCGCGGGAACGTTTCACGCCATCGGCCCCGACCAGGGACGCGTCGATGGCTTTTGGGGACTTGCCCTGCAGGGGGCCTCCCCGAGCAATAACGTGTTGCTGGTGCGCCAACCCGGGACTGGCGCCGCGGTGAGCACGGTGCCGGTGATCCTGGATGCGGCGACCGTGCACTTTTTTGAAGACGAAATCCGTGCCCAACTGACCCAGCGCGGCCAGCAGATCCCCGCGGCGTGGGAGCAAACGCGCATGGTGATCCACGCCAGCTCGCTGGCCGCGGTTCCGCGGGCGCAACGGGCCGTTGCGGCATTGCTGGCTGGTGGTGGTTTGGCCGGTGCGCGGCCGGTGTCGTGGCGGCTGCTGGTGCCCGAGCAGAACAACTACCTTGCCGCCCAGCGCGAGCAAACCAAAATCGGGCACGGTGCGATGTTGTTTTTGGGCCTGCTGGTGGTACTGGTCGCCGCCGGTGCGGCCGGGCTGGCCATCCGCGTGGTGCTGGGCCGCTGGCGCCAGTACGGCATTTTGCAGGCGATCGGGTTTACCCCGGGGGCGGTCGTCGCCGTGTTGGGCATCCAGCTAGTGGTGGTGCTCGGGGGCGCGATCGGTCTTGCGGGGTTGGCCAGCGCCGTGTTCCCGGGACAGGTGTCGGGGATGGCGTTGCTGTGGGCCGCCGGGCTGTGCGTGGCTGCGACCGCGCTGGGCGCGCTGCCGGCGCTGGTGTGGCCGCTGCGTTATGGGCCGGCGGCGGCGCTTCGGGAGACAGCGTGATCACGATCAAGGTGATCTTTGGTGGGCTGGGTCGGCGGGCGGTCGAAACGGCCGTGGCTGGGCTGGTGCTCGCGGTCGCGGTGGGCGTGGTGGTGGCCTCGGCCATGGTGGTTCGGGGGGCGAACACCGCGCTGCACCGGGTCGAGATGCAACAACGACCCGACGTGGTGCATCTGGTGGGTCGTTATAACCGGGCGCTGTGGGAGCTACCCCGCAGTGGTTTGCTCCCGCCGTCCACGTTGCCGGTGTACGTCCCGCTCATTGACCCAGCCGTGCTGAGCCGCGGGGCAACCCCCGCCACCGTCTTAGGTCGCCAGTCGCTGCTGCGCAATGTCGTCACCAAAGACGGATTCACCAACACCTACCTTTTCGGCATCCAACCCAGCAGGGAATTGTCGGTGAGCGCCTTTCGCGTTCGCGCCGGTCGATTCCTGCACGATGATGACCAGGCCGTGACGGTGCTGGATGAGTCATCAGCCCGCTCTCTCAGCGTCACCGTGGGCGACTCCTTCCCGGTGCGCACCGCTGCGGGCACCGATCTGCCACTGCGGGTGGTGGGCATTGTGGCCCGCATGACGTTGCGGGACCCGCCCCCTATTTCGGTTCCGGCGCCGGTGGCTGACCCTGGGTCGCGGTTTGTCTCCAGCGGCGCGCTGGTCACCCTGGCCACCAGCCAGCAGATCTTCGCCCGGGACACCCTCACCGACGCCATGATCGTCGCCCCGGCGCCCGATGCGGTACCCCCCCTGACCGACCGTCTCCGGCAAGCCTTTCGCACCACGCCGGGTGTGTTTATTCAGGAGAACTACACCGAATTCCGCCGCCAGGTCGCCGACTACCAGTCGACGTTGTCACTGTTCACCGGCTTGGCCGTGGTGGTGGCCGTCCTCGGTGTCCTGATCGTGGCCGCCTTGCTGCAGGACATCTACCGTGGCCGCCGCGATCAGTACGCGATCCTGCTCGCCTTGGGATATCCACCCCGGGCGGTGATCGCCCACGCGGTCGCGTTAGCCACGGTTATCGCCGCCGGCGCGGTGGTCGGCACCCTGGCCGCGCTGTTGCTGACCCCCCGCAGTTTCGCCATGCCCGCGCTGCTGGCTCATCTGGGCCCGGTGCAACCCCGGTTCGATCCCGTGGTGGGCGCCCTCGCCGCCGGGGTCACCGCCGCGGCCCTCGCCGCCGGCACCGCCGCCCTGGTGTACGCACTGACCCGCCGCCCCGTCGCTCAAATGTTCGGGGACATGCGATGACCCACGATGCTGCCGCTGTGGACGTTCGTGCCGTCTCCAAGACCTACCCCGCCCGTGGCCAGCCGGTGTGCGCGCTGCGCGAGGTGTCGCTGCAGATTGATCCGGGCGAGTTCGTCGCGCTGAGGGGGCCGTCGGGATCGGGCAAGACGACGCTGCTGAACCTTCTCGCCGCGCTGGAACGACCCGATCACGGTGAGATCCTCGTCACCGGAACCAGCATGCCCGCACTGTCGGCGGCCGCGGCGGCCCGCTTTCGCAGCGATCACATCGGCATCGTTTTCCAGGCCTACAACCTGCTTCCTCAGCTGACCGCCCTGGAGAATGTCCTGCTGGCGATGAGGGCCGCCGGCCGATCCGACTACACCCTCGCTACCCAGTTGCTGGAGCGTGTTGGCCTGGCTGATCGTGCTCAGCACCGGCCCACCGAACTTAGCGGGGGTGAACAGCAACGCGTCGCTATCGCCCGC
>DASQVU010000466.1:0-3464 GCA_035640615.1 Pseudonocardiaceae bacterium | reverse complement strand
ACCCGGATGGATTACTCCTGACGGTGGGGGTTGTCTTGCGGGAAGTCGGTGTGGACCTGCTCGTCGGGGTGGTAGGTGCGTTCTTTGGCGTAGGCGTCGTAGGCGCGACGGTCGGCCTCGGTGGCGGGGGCGTCGATCAGCGCGCGGGGGTGCAGTCGCTCGGTCAGGACGACGTTGAGCTGTGCACCGAGGAGGGTGACGATGCTTTGCAGGTAAAACCACCACAGCATGGTGATCACGGTGGCGAAGGTGCCGTAGGTAGCTTCGGCGCTGTGCAGGTATCGGGAGATGATCAGTGCGGATAACTGCTGGAGCACCCAAAACACCAGCCCTGAGAGCAGCGCACCCGGCAGCACTTCGCGGGTGGATACGGTGCGCGCGGTGAGCAGCCGAAACGCCAGAAGAAACAATCCCACGTCCAGCGCCACCGCGATGAGGTAGCCGGCGAGTCGCCCCAATGCTCCCAGGTTGGTTCCGGTGGCGGTGCCGGTGACGTAGCTACTGATCAGCGTGCTGATGACCAGGCCCAGCCCGATGGTGCCCAGCGCCAGCAGGCTGCGCTTAAGCTGCTGACCAAAGCCGCGTCGTTGGACGTAGGGAATCTCCCAGACCGAGTCAAACGCCGCCTCAGTGGCGCTGACCACAAAGGAACCGCTCCACAGCGCGCTGAGGATGCCCACGGCCAGCGTCCACCACCGGCCGCCTAGGTGTCCGACCGTGTTCGGGTTCAGCAGGGGAAAGAAGCTGGCGACGCGGCCAGGACGTCACCTTTGAGGGCGGGCGGCAGGAAATAGCCCAGCAGGGTCACCAACACCAGCAGCAGCGGAAAGATCGAAAAAAACGCCCAAAAGGCGATCACCGCGGCCTGCGTGGTGGACTCATCCTCGACGAACTTGCGCACCACGGCGATGGGCACCCCCAGCGCCGGATGCCGTTGCTGATAGGAATCCAACCGGCCGAGCATGCCCTGGACACCACCGGCCCCGCGTGCCTGGTCGGATCGACTCATTGATCAGCTCCCCAAGATTAAGTTCCCCTGGTCGCCGAGGACGCGCAGCAGACCGAGACACACGGCAGGCATGCGCAAGCTACTCGTTTTCGCCGGGATCGGTGCCGGTGAGCGTCTTGAAGCCCTTGGCGCCGGCCCGATCCACCGCGGCCTTCACCACGCCGAAGACCGCGCCGTGAACCGCCGCGGCGACTAGCACCTCCCGGGTGCTGTGCTCCGGCGAGGTCGCCTGCGGGGCCTCCTGCTCACCGGAAAGCGCCGGCCACACCCTTTTGAACACCGCACCGGCGAGGATCCCGCCGAGCACGCTGACGAGCAGTCCCAGTGGCTTGTACAGCGTCTTCACGAGTCCTCCTTCCCTCGGCGTCGCCGACGGCGGATCAGCCACCCTGCCACGGCCAGCACCCGTCCCCACCGCCGCGCCCGGCTTTGTGTGGACCTGCGGCGACCCTGCTGGGCCTGACGCGCCTTCTTCTGCCGGCGACGACCACGGCGACGCAGCATCACCACCGCCACCATGGCCAGCGCCGCGCCCACCACAGCGCCTGGCTTGTCCTGCACCACCCGCTGGGTCTGCTGCGCCTTCTGCTGTGCTGCCTCGCTCAGCTGCGGGGCCTTCGCCATCGCCTGGGCGCGCACCTCCCGGGCCTTATTGATGGCCTGCGTCTTGAGTTCCTGCGCCTTGTCCTGTGCTCGGCTTTTGACATCGACCTTGGCCGCCAAGGCATCCACGGTGTCCGCCAGTTCAGCGCGGACCTCCTCGATGTCTCGCTGCAGCTCCGCCGGGTCTGAGGAGCTCGACCCGGGCGGGGCGGGATCGGTGGGAGAGCTCATCGCTTCGCGCTGTCCTTCACGGTCTGAATATCACGCTGAACGCTGGCGATCGCCTGCTCTGGCATGGGCGGGGAGCCGCGCTTGATCTGGCCGATGCCGGTCAACGCCAGCAACCCAGCGAGCAGCAGCACCACCACGCCGACGATCAACGCGGCCGCCCACACCGGCAACACCAAGGCCAGCGCAGCGATCGCCGCGAGCACCAGCGCACCGAGGCCGAGCAGCGCAACCACCCCGCCAGCACCGGTCAGCCCAGCACCGATCCCGGCTTGCTTACCCTTCTGTTTCAACTCCGTCAACGCCAGCTGCAGCTCACTACGCACCAACTGCGTGACCTGCTCGGAGAGCCGGCTGACCAGCTCCCCGGTGGACAACTCGCCACCCGGCCCACCCGCCTCGCTCATGGCGCGCAACGTACCCCACTGGGGGTCGTCGCAAACGTCACGAAACGCTCTCCTCGCCCAGCCGCGACCCTGCGGCTGCGGCCCGCGCAAACACTCGTCCCCCCTTGCGCGCACCTGAGCAGGCCATCCCGCCAGCCACCCACCGTGATCACCACGATGACCAGGCGCCCCAGTCACGAACCAATTACCCTCAACCCGCAAGCAACCCGCCTGCGGACTGCCGGACAGGGAGAACGCGATGAGGCTTGCGGACAAGGCCAAAAACAATATCGACGAGCTCGAAGGCAAAAGCAAAGAGGCCACCGGCCGGGCAATCGGTGATGACACCCTCAAAGCCGAAGGCAAACGACAGAACACCAAGGCCAAACTCAAGCAGACCGGAGAAAAAATCAAAGACACCCTCACCTAAGCCCCCCACCACCACCAGCGCGCCGCCCGGATGCCCGCCAAGGTGCGCCGGGATGGTGTCACTACCGTGACCCGCCATGCGCAACCGGCTTAGCCACGCCGCAGCACCCCTCCATCAATGCGAAGCCCACGCCCTCGCCGCCGCGCTGCCCACTGATGCCCCCGCCTCCGCGGTAATGGCGTTAACCACCGTGGCCAACGGTGGCCTGTTGTGGCTGGGGATCACCGCCGCGCTGGCCACCCGCCCCGGCCACACCCGCTGCGCCGCCCGAGACGGCGCCGTGGCGATCGCCCTGGCCAGCGCCAGCTCCCACCTGATCGGACGGGTGGTGCCGAGGCGACGACCCGCAGCCGATCACCTCCCCGCCTACCAGGCGCTGATCCCCAAGCCCACCTCGTCGTCGTTTCCCTCCTCGCATACCACCACCGCAGCAGCATTTACCACCGCGACAGCCTGCGAAAGCCCCACCACCGGGCTGATGGTGGCACCCTTAACGGTGACGGTGGCCTACTCCCGGCTGCGGACCCGAGCGCACTGGCCCAGCGACGTCGTCGCCGGCGCGCTATGGGGCATCACCGTCGGGGTGACCACCCGACGCCTGCTGCGGGCCCCGGCCACCACCAACGCCATCCAGCTCACCCGCTTCATCGCCCGCTTGGTCCTGCATTGGCACTGCGGCGTGGCGATGCAGTACTAGACGCCTCGTGGCCACAGACGCCCGCTGGTGACACTGCTCTAAGAGGCATCACCGGGCCTGGTGACAGCGGCCCCTAGCTAGACGGCACTCCTGAGCAGTGAAGACTCAGAC
>DASQVU010000465.1:0-2093 GCA_035640615.1 Pseudonocardiaceae bacterium | reverse complement strand
CCGACCGACTGCACAGCGAGGCCTCCTTCGCCGCCTTGTGCGGGGTCAACCCGCTAGAAGCATCCTCCGGCAAAACCAGCCGTCGCCGCCTCATGTAGGGGTACTTGGTTGTGATCTTTTCCGGGGTTGCGGGTTGCATGTGCGGGCCCGGTTGGTTCGGGAAGGCGCCACAAGTCCGACTCTGAGGGTCCCTGCGGGGTCGCCTCGTGCGGTTGATTGCCTTCTCCGACACCTGCCACGGCACCCGTCTAAGGGAAGTGGGCCGGCCTGCGCGGCCGGGCCCGACTGCAGCACATGAGTGGGAGCCGCGAGCAGCGGACGTCGCGCACTGGGGACTGTGAAGGGCTGTCGCTGGTGAGGCGAGGCACCGGGCCAGCAGGTGGAACTGGGGAGAAATGGAGCGGCGTGAACGACATCGAGGGCAACCGGGTGATCGGTCTGGATCTGGGCGTGACCAGTGCGCATTCAGCGGTGGTGCTGGATGCCAGGGGCCAGGCTGTGCTGCGGCGGCGAGTGGTCTCGACGGCGGACAGCCTCGCCGAGCTGGAACAGGCCGCGCTGCGGGGCACGCCGGAGCAGACGCGGTTGACCGTGGTCATCGAACCCACCGGGCCGATGTGGTTGCCCATCGCGGTGTATTTCGGTCGACGGGGCCACACGGTGCTGCGGGTGTCCTCGGCGAAGGCGGCGGACCTGCGCCGGTTTCTGTCCCGTCACGCCAAAAGCAACAGCATCGATGCCGAAACCTTGGCGCGGCTACCGATGGTGGCCCCCGCGGGGTTGCATCCCGTCGAGCTGGGTAGCGCCCAGCGGGCGTCGCTGGATCGACGGGTTCGTGCCGTGGCCCGCTTGACCCGGGAGATCGGGCAACGCAAGGTGCGCATCCGCGCGTTGGCCCAGACACTGATGCCCACCATCGGCCACGCGCTCGGTGATGGGCTCAATCGCACGGATTTGGCCGTGCTGGAACGCTATGCCGACCCCCGGGCCTTGCTGGGGGCCGGGCGAGCGCGACTAGCGCGCCTGGTGCACACCGAAAGCCGCGGCAAACTCGGTGACGACAAAGTACGGGCCCTGCGAACCGCCGCGGAGCAGGCCCTCCAACTCTGGGGCGAGGACCCCGCCATCGCGTTGTCCGACCTCGCCGAGGAGATCGTCACCGAGATCCGACTGCTGCGCCTGGCCGAAACCGAACGCGCCCGTCACGAAGCAGCCCGGAACGCCGCGCAAGCCGACGTCGATCCGGCCGGATTGGCCACCAGCCTGCCCGGTCTGGGCCCGGTAGGAGCCACCCAACTGCTGGCCGCGATGGGACGACCCGGCCGATTTCGCAACGCCGCGGCGTTTAAGTCCTTCACCGGGCTTGCACCCAAAGCCAGCCAAACCGGCAACACCGATCGCAAAAGCCAGCCGATGAGCAAGGCCGGTAACAGCACCCTGCGCAGCCAGCTCATCCAATCCGCCAACACCGCCCGCCAACTCGATCCGCAGCTGGCCGCGATCTACTACGCGCAAATGACCCAACGCGGCGCAACCCACCTCAAAGCACTGTGCGTAGTCGCCGCCCGACTCGCCGAACGCGCCTGGATCACCCTGTCCCGAGCAAAACCCTACGTCATTCGTGATCTTCAAGGCCGACCCATCAGTCCTCAGCGGGCCCGCGAGCTCATCGCCAAGCAGTTCACCGTCCCTGCCGATGTCCGCCGCCGACGACGCTCGAACAAATCAGCGGGAAGGGCCCCTCAACAGTGCTCTAGGCACACAAAGTCACGGCACGAAGCCGGACACGAGGCAGCCCCTCCCGCTCACACGATCACCCCACCAACCCCGGCCGTCAACCCCACCCAGCACACCGCCTTGACACTCACACCGGCCTAGGGAATCAACCGCGGCGGCGACCGCCAAGCCAACTCCGCGCTGCACCTGGCTGTGGTCACCCGGATGCGCGTGGATCCCCGCACCCAGGCCTACCTGGCCCGCCGCGGTGCCGAGGGGGAAATCCGATCACGAGATCCGGCGCTGCCTCAAGCGATACATCGCCCGCCAGCTCTACCGCACCCTCACCGCCGCGATCAACCCGGACACCGCGGCCA
>DASQVU010000464.1:0-6239 GCA_035640615.1 Pseudonocardiaceae bacterium | reverse complement strand
TGACTACTGATCACATCTCTCCGGCGGGATCGATCAAGGCGGACTCCCCCGCTGGTCGCTACCTCGCTGAACGAGGTGTCGAACGCAAGGACTTCAACTCCTACGGATCTCGCCGAGGCAATCACGAAGTGATGATCCGCGGCACTTTCGCTAACATCCGGTTGCGTAATCTGCTACTGAACAATGTCAGCGGCGGTTATACCCGCGACTTCACTGCCACTGCCGATGCCAGCCCGGTACCCATTTACGGCGCCGCCCAGCGTTATGCCCAAGCTGGCATTCCGCTCCTGCTTCTAGGCGGCAAGGAGTACGGCTCGGGTTCATCGCGGGACTGGGCGGCCAAAGGCACCCTGCTGCTCGGAGTGCGCGCGGTCCTGGCCGAGTCGTTCGAGCGCATCCACCGCTCCAACCTCATCGGCATGGGAGTCCTGCCACTGCAGTTCCCAGCCGGTGAGTCAGCCTCGTCGCTGGGCCTGGATGGCACCGAGACCTTCGACATTTCCGGCGTCACTGCACTCAGTGACGGCTCGATCCCGGCGACGGTGCACATCACCGCGATGCGCGAAGGAGCTGATCCGGTGGAGTTCGACGCCGTGCTGCGCATCGACACTCCTGGCGAGGCCGAGTACTACCGCCACGGCGGAATCCTGCAATGCGTCTTGCGCGCCATGGCGCGCAAGACGTCGTGAGCCCGTTAGAGCTCCCTCCCAGTGGGAATGCACTAGGTGAGCACAGGCCGGCAGGAAGCTGAGGTTGCGTATGGCTAGGCAGGTTGTAGTGATCACGGGTGCCAGCGCGGGCATTGGTCGAGCAACTGCTCGGCTGTTCGGCGCCCGAGGAGCTCAGGTCGCGCTATTGGCTCGGGGGCGCGCTGGGTTGGACGGCGCGGTCAAGGATGTGGAAAACGCGGGTGGCACGGCGCTAGCCATCCCGACCGATGTCGCGGACTACAAGCAGGTGGAAGCCGCAGCGACACAGGTCGAGAATGAGCTGGGGCCGATCGATGTGTGGATCAACGTGGCGTTCACCTCGGTGTTCGCGCCGTTTCATGAGATCACGTCCGAGGAGTTCCGGCGGGTCACCGAGGTGAGCTACTTGGGATTCGTCTACGGGACAATGGCCGCGCTGTCCCGGATGCGGACCCGGAACCGGGGCACGATCGTGCAGGTGGGTTCCGCGCTGGGCGAGCGCAGCATCCCGTTGCAATCTGCTTACTGCGGCGCCAAGCACGCGATCAACGGCTTCACAGAGTCACTGCGTACCGAGCTCATGCACGAGGGCAGCAACATCCATGTCACCGTGGTGCAGATGCCGGCCGTGAACACCCCGCAGTTCTCCTGGGTGCTGTCCAGGCTGCCTAATCATCCGCAGCCGGTGCCGCCGATCTACCAGCCCGAGGTGGCCGCGCGAGGCGTGGTGTTCGCGGCCGACCACCCGCAGCGCAAGCAGTACTGGGTCGGTGCGAGCACGGTAGGCACCCTAGTGGGGCAGAAGATCGCCCCGGCACTGCTGGACCGCTACCTGGCCAAGACCGGCTACCAGTCACAGCAAACCGCGGAAAGAGCCGATCCAACCCGGCCGCACAACCTGTGGGAGCCAGTGGATGGTACGGATGGGCATGATCACGGGGCACACGGGGAGTTCGACGATCGAGCCCACCGCCGTGCTCCACAACTATGGCTTTCCCACCACAAAGGGCTGGTGTCGGCTGCTGCTGCGGTCACTATCACCGCGACTGGGGTGGCGGCTGCGTGGCTGCGCCGCCGGTAACCGCGGATCTGGCCGCGCTGGTCACGGCGTCCACGTCGCGAAGATGGTGACGGCCTTCGTGGACGGTGTGCCGGGCAAGCCAGGCAACCGTACGCTGCGTTGGCGTTGGGTAGTTGTAGATGCATCGCCGTTGCCACTGACCAGGGTCCAGTGTCGCGAAGGCCCTGGCGAGCAGGCCTGTTGCCAGATCGACCTCGCCGGCCACGTCATCGAGACGCTCGTCGCGGTAGCGGGCAAGTATCACGCGCTCATCGCGATAGATCGACCAAAAGCGCGGAGTGTCTTCGACCAAGGCCAAATAGAGCCGCTCCCGCTGGGCGAGCAGCACGTCACGGAAGTGGCAGCAGTACTCCAGCGCTGACCAGACGTCCGGGGCCGGGCGCCTCCGCAGCAAGCTTTCCAGGTGCGCGTCCCGCGCGCCGGCTGCCAACCTCGACCGGTAGGAGCTGCCCAGCGAACGGAGCGCGCCAGGTACCTGGTGGACCTCCAGATCGTCGTAGCTGAAATCGCACTGCATGCAGCGATCCATGCAGGCCAGCATGAGTGGCTCAGCAGGGGTCAGTCCAGGGTCGGGTGAGCCGGAGAGCCGATTCCAGCAGCAGCGCGTGCACGAAAGCCTGGGGCAGGTTGCCGCGGAGCTGACGTTGGGTGATGTCGTACTCCTCGGAGAAGAGCCCGGGTGGCCCGCACGCTGCCCGGTTGCGTTCGAACCACATGCGGGCGGTGAGCGCTTCGCCCCGCTGGTGATCGGCGAGCGCCATCAAGAAGCCGCACAGCGTGAAAGCGCCCTCGGCCTGTCCGAGTTCTCGGCCGTCCTGGCGGAACCGGTAGACGTAGCCCTCCCGCGCCAACTCGTCACGCACCGCCAAGGCGGTGGCCACGCTGCGCGGGTCGGTGGCGGGCAAGGCGCCCCGGATCGCCGGCAGCAGCAACGCCGCATCGATGCGCGGGTCGTCCGGTGCGCGTTGCCAGCGTCCAGAAGGATGGCGGCAGTCAGCACCAACATCGGCAACGATGGCGTCGGCCAGCCTGCTCCACTCGGCGGCATCCGGAGTGGACGCTCCCGCGGCGGCGATCGCGCGAAGGCCAGCGGCACAGATCAGCCGGGAGTGCGCCCAGTGACGATCGTCCAGTTCCCAGATACCGGCGTCGGGATCGTGCCAACGCTGTTGGATTGCGGCCACGGCAGTCTTGACGGCCTGGTAATGATCGCTACCGAGGTGGTCGTGGCGGGCGGCGACGGCAAACAGCAGCAGTGCCTCGCCGAGAGCGTCGAGCTGGAATTGCGTAGTGACGTGGTTGCCGACGATGTCATGGCCGCCGGGGTAGCCGGGCAGGTCCAGCGAGCGCTGATCGGGCACCGGCCCACCGGTGACGGTGTAGGCGGGTTTCAAGTCGGGCCCGTCCTCGATAAGGCGTTCGGCGACGAACTGCACCGCATCGTCGAGCAGCGGGTGTGGTGCGTCAGCGGCCACCGCGTGGCCGGCGTAGCACTGGTCGCGGATCCAGACGTAACGGTAGTCATAATTACGCCCGGCCTTGGCGCGTTCGGGCAGGCTCGTGGTGGCCGCGGCCACCATGCCGCCGCCCGAGGTGGTCAGCCCGCGCAGCACCGCGTAGGCATGGCGAGCATCGCGGGGAGCGATGCTGTCACCGAGCTTGGGCATCACCTCCTGCCAGGCCGTTGCGGTGGTTTCCCACAGCCGGCCAGCATCCGGCGGCGCGGAATCCAGCGGGGTGTCAGACAGCTCCAAGATCAGATCGTGGTGATGACCTTCAGGCACTTTTCGGGTGATGTGCAGGGAGCGCACTCGATCTCCGCCAACCTCGGCACCGGCACCGCCGGTCCACCGCATGCGTAGCTCCCCCACCCGGCCCTCCCAGCAGTCGCGCTCACGGTGCAGGTGGATCAGATGCCGGCGGCCGAACTCGGCAGCCGGTTCCAGGGTGATGTGGACCTCAGCGGTGCCTTCGATCGCGACAATGCGCCGCAGCAACACCGCGCGGTGCACGTCGCCCGGAAAGGCCAAGGCCTCCCGGCACTCGATGATTCCGGTCTCGGTCACCCACCGGGAACGCCAGATCAAGCTGCCGTCTTCGTAGTAGCCGCCCCAGACGAACCGACCGGTCGGGGTGATCGCGTAGACACCGCTGCCGCCGATCAAGATGGAGAACACCGCATCGGAGTGCCAGCGGGGAACGCACATCCAGACGACCTCACCGCGCGGACCCACTAAAGCGCCGCGTTCACCATCAGCCAGCAAGGCATACTCACGCAATACATGTGGTGGAAACGCCGTGAGAGTATCCGCATCGATGCCGGCCACGGTCTTCGATTGCCCCCCGAACCGGGAGGTAAACCGCTTCCCCTCGCCTAGCTCAGCTAGCAGTCTGCCGGGTGTCATTGGCTCTGCCGCGGGTGACGAGCAGCGCAACCAGATATCCGCCGGCACCGACGGCGAGGATGGTGAAGCTCGGGGGCAGCACCGGGAAGACGTAGCTCAGCGCGAGTCCCGCCCAGACCGTCGCCACGGCGAGCCCGGCTGACAGAAACAGCGCTGGGTACGGCCGGGTGGTGAGGCGGTGCGCCGTCCCCGCGGGCGCAGCGAGCAGGCCAAGGAGCAGCAGCGCCCCGACTACCTGGCTGGCCTCGGCAGCGGCCGCGCCGACCAGAGCAAGAAAGCCATAGCCGAGCAGCCGGACGGGAATGCCCCGGGCAAGGGCAACCGCAGTATCGATACTGGCGAACAGCAGCGGCCGGGCGATCGCGAGCATGGCGAGCGCGATCACCGCGGCGATGACCGCGGACGTGATCGCCCGGGAAAGGTTCAAGCCGAAGATCGAACCGAATAACACGGCAACACTCGCGCTGCCGTTGCCGGCGCTGCTGTGCGTGGTGTAGAGGCTCAGGAACAGCACCCCGAGGCCGAGAATCCACGCGAAGACGCTGCCGATCACTACGTCATCGGCGCGGCCCTGATCGCCGAACACACCGAGTGCGACGCCGACACCGATCGTTGCGATGAACAAGCCGAGCCGCTGATCCATACCCAGCGCCAGTGCTGCCAGCGCGCCGGTAAACGCCACATGGCTCAGCGCGTCGCCGGTGAAGACCTGCGCTCGCAGCACAACGAAGTACCCGACCAGCCCTACGGCAGCGGCGATCGCGGTGCCGGCAAACAGCGCGTAGAGCAGGAAGGGTGGCAGTGTCATAGCAGGGTCCCGGGCGTGCTGAGGTTTGTAGCCGGGGTGGCGCCCCAAACCCGAGCGCGCGCGAAGCGGATCAGCTGGCTGCCGGCGTAGCCGGCGAACGCGAGGCTGGTGATGAAGAAGCCCACCGGAAATGGCGTGTAGTAAGCCAGGCTCAAACCGAGCCAGGTGACGATCAATCCGATCATGACAGTCACCACGAGAGCATGGACCGGGTGCGGAGTCAGCGCTTGCGCCGTGGCTGCGGGCATGACCAACAGGGCGAAGACCAGCAGCGTGCCAGTGATCTGGCTGACCTCAGCGGTCGCGGCACCGAGAAGCACCAGAAACGCCACGGATAGGGCGCGTACCGGGACATTGCGGGCCAGCGCCACCTCGGGATCGATCGAGGCGAAGGCCAGCGGCCGGCCGATCGCCGCAAGAATCGCCACCGCCACCGCGGCGACGATGCCCAGGACGGTGACCTGCATCGTGGTGATGCCCAGAAAACTGCCGAACAGCAGGGAGTTGACGCTGTTGAGGAAGCCCTTGGAAAGGGCGACGAACAAGAATCCCCAAGCCAGCGCGAAGGCCTGTACGGTGCCGGTGACGGCGGATTCCTCGGAGTATCCGCCGCGCCCGGGGCGACGTAACGCCGCGATGACCAAGGCGCCGGCCAGGCAGAAGGCGAAGTAACCGTAGCCAGCTGCAACCCCGATCAAGACCGCACCGGCCGCACCCGGGAAACCGATCAGCGACAGGGTGTGGCCGGCGAAACTCTGCCGCCGCAACACCATGAAGTGACCGATCACCGCGGCCAGCACCGCGACGATGGTGCCCGCGCGGAAGGCGTTGACCATAAACGGGTATGACCACATCTGCTGGAGATCGACGATGGGGTTCCAGCTGGGGCCCTCAGTGGGTGTCATGGTCACCGCTGGAAGGACCGCTCGTCGTGCAGAGCGCAGTGTTGCGGATGGCCAACCACGACCAGCCGGCCGTCAGCGGCGGTAAGAACCTCGATCGGGGTGCCGAACAGTTCGGTCAATGCTGCGCTGGTGATCACCTGACGCGGTGGGCCGATCAACGAACCCCCGGGGGCGAGATAGACCACGGTGTCGAGATGGGGCAGCACTGGGTTGACATCGTGCAGGACCATCAGCACGGCAACCCGGTGGGCTCGGCTGATCCGGGCGACAAGAGTGGCCACCGCAGTCTGGTTGGGTAGATCGAGGCTATCCAGGGGTTCATCCAGCAGCAGCAGTTCCGGAGCCGGGGCC
>DASQVU010000463.1:0-13580 GCA_035640615.1 Pseudonocardiaceae bacterium | reverse complement strand
CTCTGGCCCCAGAGACCATGACCGGCAGCAATTGCAACCCTAACTGCCACCCCCAGCGATACCTGGGCGGATCCCGGTTGAAGATCCGCCCAGGTCAGGTGTGGAGCCGCCTCGGGGAATCGAACCCCGGACCTGCTCATTACGAGTGAGCCGCTCTGGCCGACTGAGCTAAGGCGGCGACGCCGATCGGCAAGCGCAGCCCAGTGTAGCGGGGCATCCCGCGCTCACGCGGCAGACCTAGGCGCTGTGCAGCGCGCTGGTCAGTGCCTCGATGGCGATGCGCGGTTTGACATTGAGTTCCAGTGCTTCGCGGCAGGCCAGAACTGCTTCCAACCGGCGCAGCAACGCCTCGGGCGGCAGCTGCCCCGCCACCGCGGTGACATCGGCGGCTCGATCGGGATGCGTCAGCGCCACCGTTGCCCCGAAGGCAGTGACCAGGGTGTCGCGGTAGAAGCCTGCAAGGTCGACCAGCGCGCGGTCCAGCGCATCGCGCTGGGTGCGCGTGGCACGGGATTTCTGGCGACGTTCCAACTCCCGGATAGCCCCCTTCGCACCGCGCGCTGCCACCGCGGCACCCTTCCCGGTTCCACCAGCCCCCAATGCCGTCTCCAGCTCTGACGTCTCCGCAGCGTTGCGCGCCGCGGTCAGGCCGTCGGCTTCCGCCTCGGCGGCGGCGACCAACTCATCAGCCATCGTGAACACGTCGGCTAGCGAGCGCAGCGCGGTCGGCACCCGTAGCACGGCTTCCCGCCTCTCACGCGCCTGCGCATCGGTGGCCAGCCGGCGGGCCCGGCCGATGTGACCACCGCACACCGAGGCGGCCCAAGCAGCGACAGCGCCGTCGATCCCGTCCCGGGCCACCAGTACCTCGGCGATCGCCGCGGCGGGCGGGGTGCGTAATCCCACCAAGCGGCACCGAGAGCGCAGCGTCACCGCGATGTCCTCGGGATGGTCGGACGGCGCGCAGAGCAGGAAGACGGTGCGCGGTGGGGGCTCCTCCACCGCTTTGAGCAGCGCGTTGGCTGCACCCTCGGTGAGCCGGTCGGCGTCCTCGATCAGCAGCACCTGCCAGCGACCCGCCGAAGGCCGGCGGGAAGCACCAGCGACCAGCGCACGCATCTCCGCGACCGAGATGGACAAACCTTCCGGGACCACCTGGCGGACATCGGGGTGAGTGCCGGCCAGCGTGGTGCGGCAGCCCTGGCACGCGCCGCAGCCAGTACCACTCGAGGTGCACTGCAGCGCGGCGGCGAAGGCCCGCGCCGCCACCGAACGCCCGCTACCTGGGGGACCAGTGAACAGCCAGGCGTGGGTCATCGCTCCAGCCGGATCGGTGCCGCTGGCCGAACGAGCGGCCTCGACGAGGGCGGCGATAGCTGGGCCCTGGCCGACCAGGTCGGTCCACACAGTCATCCGCGACCAGCCGACGATGCCCCCCAGCGCAGCGCGGCGCGCAGGTCACCCAGCAGCGAGCCGTCGATCCGGTCATCCATCTGGCGGTGCGCGGACACGCCGACCATCGCGGCCAGCAGCCCGGCGCACAGCAGCACCGGGCGGGTGCCGTCAATGGTCACCGGCTGATCGAACACGTTGATGGTGCGCTGCTGGACCAGCCCCACGGCAAACGGGACCAGGGCCATCGAGGCGAGCAGGTCGAGGCGGACCAGCGACTGGACGAACGCGATGGTGCGCCCGCGCATCTCGTCGGCGACCTGCGCGCCGATGATGGTCAAGCCGGTGAGGAACGCCACGCCCGCTGCGCAACCCACGCAGATGACCGCGGCCAGGGCAACGATCAGGTGCGGCGCCAGCGCGACGGCGACCAGCGCCACCCCAGCCGCCACGATGGCCAGCCCGAACAACCCCCGGTGCCGGATGCGCCGGGCCGCCAGCGGCATGACGGCCATGCCCAGGCCGAGCCCGACGAACAGGGACGCGAACAGCAGACCGTAGGCTGCGTCGCCGCCGCCCAAACTGGTGGAGTACAGCTTCGCGCAAGCGATGACGGCACCACCCGCGGCGAAGGCGCCGAGGATCCCGGTGACCAGGCCGCGGACCAGGGCGGTGGCGCGGACGAACACCACGCCGTCGCGCAACATCGCGAGCAGCCCAGGCTGGGTATCGCGCCGGGTCATGGCGCGACCGGAGATCTCCGGGATCCGGGTGCCCACCACGAGCGCGCAGAATGCGTATGCAACGCCGTTGATGCTCAGCGCCAGGTAGGCCGACCCTTCGGGACCGGAGAACACCGGGTCGAACTTGGACACCACGCTGAACACCCCGGAGGCGACGAGCACCGCCACTCCGTAGGTCATGATCAGCGAAAGCTGGTTGGCGGTTTCCACCTGCTCAGGGCGGCGCAGCAAGTTGGGGATCGAGGCGTCCTTGGCGGGAATCCAGAACAGCGCGCACAGCTCGATGAGGAACGTCGCCGCGAACAGCCAGGCCAGCTGCCCCACCAGCGGAATGGACAGGAACAGCCCGGCGCGCAGGATGTCACAGACGACCATCTGATGTCGGCGGTCCAGCTTGTCTGCCAGTGCCCCGGCCAGTGGGCCGAGCAGCATTGCAGGCAGCAGCTTGGTCGCCACCACCCCGCCGAGCGCGAAGCTCTGCGCCTGGTAGCCCGTGGTCAGGTGGGTTGCCAGCGCGGACAGCGCCAGCAGGGATTGCCACTCCGCCACCGCGGTGATCGCCGTGACGCCCCACAGCCGGCGGAACGCCGGAATGGCCAGCACCCCGCGCACTCGTTGCGCGGTGGATCCCGCCAGGTCGGGCTCGGCTTGGCGGTCCATGTGGCTCCGTGGCTTGGCGGGGTAGCAGGTATCACATCCAGGTGGAGTCAAGCAGGTCGGTGAGGTGCTGCGCGAGTTGGGGGCGCCAGCCCAGCGCACCTGATGAACCACTGGGTCATCGCTCGTGAAGTGCCCCCAAGAGGACGGGTTCGCTCGGGTCGGGCGCACGGTGAACGGCGACCGAGTGATGAGGCTGTTCCCAGCGAAGCTGGGACCGGCGATGTCGAGGAAGCTCGAGGATTCGGAGCGTTTAGGCTAGCCGTCGAGTGGCGGCAGGTTTTTGATAACGGTCTCGGTGAACAGCTTCGCCGGGGCGCACGGATCCTCTTGTGACTGCCGCAGTGAGGTGAACCGGACGATCAGCGTCTGCGTCTCGGCCACAGCGACCCGGTAATAACAGCTGGTGCCGTCGACATCGTCCTTGGTGCGGATTGCCGGCAGCCCCGCTACGTCGGTGACCTCGAAAACCGGGATGTTATTTCGCTGGCTATAGACATTGCGCAGCACGTCGTTGCCGATATCGACGAACACCGCGAACTCGCGGGTGTTTGCCCTATCTTTCCATTCGCACCCGGTGTTACCGAGCATGTTCTTGGGGCTGCCGGGCTGGTCGATCCGGTTGGTATCAAGCTGCGGCGGGGTGAGCAGCAGGCACGGCTGGATGGCCATCAGGTTTCGCGGGTTATGCACCGGCGGGATGGGGTCATCCAATGTCCGAGCAGGCGACGCCGATGCTCCCGAGGCCTCATCCGCATCGCCGATCTGGCCGCTACCCGATGAACAACCAGCCAGCAGTACAGCCATACCCAACACCGCCAGGTGGGCACGCATCACATCACAGCTTCCCCGAGCTCAGGTGAACGACGCGCGGAGTCTGCCATGCAGCCCCATCCAGCAATCACGCCGGGTCCGCACTCCGAAGCGCGCCTACGGGATCAGCCTGGCGATGGCTTCCACAATGCCACTGATGACGAAGTAGAGCAGGATCATGATCATGAGCGACACGGCGAAGAAGAAGGCGCCGGCCCCCCCGTTGGACCGGGTGTGCGTCGGCAGGCGGCGTGCGACTCGACGGCGGGTGTTACGAAGCTGCTCGAGTGAGCGCGACCGCGCCATCAACTGCTGGCGGTAACGCAGCCCGCTGCTGCTACGCGGCAGTGACTGAACTGGTGTCACCCGTGCGGCCGTGACCGGCCGCGGGTTGTAGTCCGCAGCGCCGGCCGCCGGTAAGGGAATGGTGGGCTGCGCAGCAGGGCTAGCCGGAGCGGCGGCGGCAGCCGAGGCAGCTCCCGGAGCCGAGGCAGCTCCAGCGGCGCCAGGACCCGTAGCTGCGGCCAGATCCTGATCCACCAGCCGCTGGGACTCCGCCGCATCGAGCTCGGCGGCAACCTCTTCCCGGGTCATGCCAAGGGAAATAGGGGGTAGCACGAACGGTGCGGGCATCGCGGCGTCCGGCTGGCGACCCCGGTCGGATAGCGTAGGCGGCTCCGTACCATCGACGCCGAATAAGGCGTCCGGCCACGGCTCGCTCATGCTCCCATGATCGCACGGTGCGGCGTAACAGTGTTATGCCGCCTTCACAGTGCACGCACAACATTCACGCCTGCGCGGCGGAGCGTGCCTTGGCTCGCTTGTCCGCGAGTAGTTCCGCGGCTCGCTCGTTGGTGAGGTTCTCCACACTGTCGCCCTTGCGCAGCGAGGCGTTGACGCCTTCCCCGTCGGTGACGTACGGCCCGAAGCGGCCTTCCTTGACCACCATCGGCTTGCCGGTCACCGGATCGGCGGCAAGTTCCCGCAGTGGTGGCTTGGCGGTGGCCTACCGACCTCGCCGCTTGGGCTCGGCGTAGATCTTGCACGCCTCGTCGAGGGTCACCGTAAAGATCTGCTCCTCACTAGCCAGCGATCGCGAATCCGTGCCTCTCTTGAGGTAGGGGCCGTAACGGCCGTTCTGCGCGGTGATCTCCTGACCGGTGGCTGGGTCGACCCCGACGACCCGAGGCAACGAAAGCAACTGCAGCGCCTGTTCAAGGGTCACTGTCTCCAGGCTCATCGACTTGAACAGCGAGCCGGTGCGCGGCTTGGCCTTCTTCGACCCACCCGCCGCGTCACTGTCAGGAAGCACCTCAGTGACGTAGGGGCCGTAGCGACCCTCCTTGGCGACGATCTCATGCCCGGTCACCGGGTCGGTGCCCAGCAAACGGCCCTCAGTGGGCGTGGCGAAGAGCTTCTCGGCAATTTCCGGGGTCAGCTCGTCGGGCGGCAGGTCGTCAGGCAGGTTGGCCCGCTGCTGGTCGCCGTCAACGACCCGCTCCAAGTAAGCGCCGTAGCGCCCGACCCGCACCACCACTTCGTGCCCGGCCTCGTCGGTGAACAGCGGTATGGAGTTAACCTCGCGCGCGTCGATCTCCTCCAGGTTCAGCCCGACGAGCTTCTTGAGACCGCCGAAACGGGCCACTGACATGGTGCCCCGGTCTTGCCTGTCGCCGTCTGGCGAGCCGAAATAGAAGCCGGTCAGCCAGTCGGTGCGCTGCTGCGCGCCGGAGGCAATGGAGTCCAGCTCGTCTTCCATGGCGGCGGTGAAGTCGTAGTCGACCAGGCAGCCGAAGTGCTGCTCCAGCAGTCCCACCACGGCGAAGGCCACCCAGGACGGCACCAGCGCCGAACCGCGTTTCCACACGTACCCGCGGTCCTGGATGGTGTTGATGATCGACGCGTAGGTGGACGGGCGGCCGATGCCCAGCTCCTCTAGGGCTTTGACCAGGCTCGCCTCGGTGTAGCGCGGTGGCGGGGTAGTGCTGTGCCCCTCCGGGATCAGCTCGGTCGCGGTGACCCGCTGACCCTGGGTTAGCTGCGGGAGCCGGCGCTCGGCGTCGTCTGCCTCGCCGCCGGCCTCCTCATCCACCGTCTCGACGTACGCCTTGAGGAAGCCGGGGAAGGTGATGGTGCGACCGGAGGCGGCGAACGTGCACTCCTCACCGGTCCCCGAGCGGCCGGTGATCCGCACGCTCATGGTGGTACCGCGGGCGTCGGCCATCTGCGAAGCGATGGTGCGCTGCCAGATCAGCTCGTAGAGCCGGAACTCGTCGGCGTCCAGCACGCCAGCCAGCGCCCCCGGTGTCGCGAAGGTCTCCCCAGCGGGCCGGATCGCCTCGTGCGCCTCCTGGGCGTTCTTCACCTTGCGGGTGTACTGCCGCGGACCGTCGTGCAGGAAGCGCTCACCGTAGAGCTGCCGGGCCTGATCGCGGGCCGCCGCGATCGCCGACTCGGAAAGCATCGTGGAGTCGGTCCGCATGTAGGTGATGTAGCCGTTCTCATAGAGCCGCTGCGCGGTGCGCATCGTTCGCTCGGCGGAAAAGCGCAGCTTGCGGCCGGCTTCTTGCTGCAGGGTCGACGTCATGAACGGCGCATACGGGCGTCGGGTGTAGGGCTTCTCCTCCACCCGCGAGACGGTCAGGGATGTGTTCGCGAGAGCCTCGGCCAGGCGCCCGGCATACGCCTCGTCGATGACCAGCAGATCGGCGTCAGAACGCTTGAGCGACCCGTCGGCGCCGAAGTCGCGACCGGTGGCCACCCGGTGGCCGTCGACGTCGACCAGCCGCGCTGCGAAGGTGCGGGGCGCGGCATCGGGACCAGCATCAACAGTGGCCGCGAGATCCCAGTATGAAGCGGGCACGAATGACATCCGCTCCCGCTCGCGACGCACGATGATGCGCGTCGCCACCGACTGCACCCGCCCGGCGGACAGCTTGGGCATCACCTTGCGCCACAGCACCGGGGAGACCTCGTAGCCGTAGAGCCGGTCCAGAATGCGCCGGGTCTCCTGGGCATCGACCAGGTCTTGGTCGATGTCCCGGGGGTGCGCAGCGGCCGCCCGGATGGCCGGCTCGGTGATCTCGTGAAAGACCATCCGGCGCACCGGCACGCGGGGCTTGAGGGTTTCCATCAGGTGCCATGCGATGGCTTCGCCTTCGCGGTCACCATCGGTGGCTAGATAGAGCTCGTCGGCGCCCTTGAGCGCGTTGCGCAGCTCCGTGACGGTAGCGCGCTTGTCCGGGGTGATGATGTAAAGCGGTTCGAAGGCGTGATCCACGTCCACGCCCAGCCGCGCCCACGATTCGCCCTTGTACTTGGCGGGCACGTCAGCAGCGCCTCGGGGCAGGTCGCGGATGTGTCCGCGGGAGGACTCCACGACGTAATCAGATCCGAGGTAGGACGCGATCTTACGAGCCTTGGCGGGTGATTCGACGATCACCAGCCGGCGGCCGGAGCCGTTGGATCGGGTACCGCTAGGGGATCCCGAAGACGGTCCCGCTGCGCTAGCGGTACGCCTGCCCCGGCCGGACCTGCCGGCCGGTCCAGCCGTCGTGCTCGATCGTGCCACGCTTAACTCACCTCAGTGTGCGATTGCTGATACCCCGACCCCCGCGCCGCCGTTGCGCCCAAAGCACAGTGTGCACAACTCGGCAACCCCGCAGAGCAGTCTGCGTCGCACAACCCGTCGCGAATTAGCGCAATAGCCTGACGCCACGCAGGTCAACTCAACCCATCGGCGCGTTATTTCCCAGCTGCCGCTGCCGCCAGCTGCTTGCATTGCGGCGCGTCCCGGAACGCGGGAGCTAGCTGCGGGTTGCTGGTCAGCCCCTTCATCTGCTCACTGGCCGCGGACAGATCGGGGCCGGCGAGATGGCTGGCCTTGTTCACGAAGTCCGGGTCTTTCGCATCCAGCGCGGCGAGCTTGGCGCGCTGCTCGCCGACGGTCCCCGCCGCAGTGGTGAAAAAGCCCACCGCGGTGTCCTGGACATGCTTGCCGTCGGCGATCCGCGGCGGCCCCAGCTTCTCCAGCTTCTGCGCGGTGTTGGTGAACGCGCGCTGGGCGATGTCGGAGAACTCGAGCAGCCCGTTCTTCTGGCCCTGCGGCGACGTGTCCGACTTCGCGAGCGCCGACACCCCGCTGATCACATCACCCAGACCACCACAGAACACACCTGTCCAGGCCACCGGATCAGAACCCTGCGAGGCAGCTGATTTGGTGGTGTCGCCGGAGCCTGAGCCGCAGCCCGCCAGCACCAGCGCACCGACGGTCAGCGTCAGCAGGGCAACGGTGCGGCCGCGTAATGAGGGTAATGAGAGCACCAAGTTCTCCTTGATCGGACGCAATGGGCGCTTCACGCAGCTCCAGGCCGCGCGCTGACCTGGGGAGCCGGTTTGGCCTCGACCAGCGAGGTGGAGCGTCGCTTGGACACCACGACGGCGACCACGATAACCGCCCCGGCGAGCAGCGCGATGCCAATCCGGATCCCGAACGCGTTGGGCAATGCAGAGATCGTCACGATGGCCGGCGCGATCAGTACTGAGACCAGGTTCATCACCTTGATCAGCGGGTTGATCGCCGGTCCTGCGGTGTCCTTGAACGGGTCGCCGACAGTGTCGCCGATCACCGTGGCGGCGTGCGCCTCGGAGCCCTTACCGCCGTGGTTGCCGTCTTCGACGAGCTTCTTGCCGTTGTCCCAGGCGCCACCGGAGTTGGCCAGGAAGATCGCCATCAGGGTGCCGGTGACGATCGCACCGGCCAGGTAGCCGGCCAGCGGGCCGACCCCGAGACCGAAGCCCACTGCGATCGGCGCCAGCACCGCAAGCAGGCCCGGCGTAGCAAGTTCCCGGAGCGAATCCCTGGTGCAGATGTCGACCACCCGGCCGTACTGAGGCCGCACCGTGTAGTCCATGATCCCCGGGTTATCCCGGAACTGGCGGCGTACCTCGTAGACCACGGCTGCGGCGGCTCGACCCACGGCGTTGATCGCCAGGCCGGAGAACATGAACACCACCGCGGCCCCGATGCCCAGGCCGACCAGGACGTTGGGCACCGAGACGTTGAAGGCCGCGTTCAGGTCCAGGTTGGCGGCGGCGGAGCGGATGGCGTCGCGGTAGGAGCCGAACAGTGCCGTCGCGGCGAGCACCGCGGTAGCGATCGCGATCCCCTTGGTGATCGCCTTGGTGGTGTTTCCCACCGCGTCGAGCTCGGTGAGGATGCCCACGCCATCGCCTTTGACGTCGCCGGACATCTCGGCGATGCCCTGGGCGTTGTCGCTGACCGGGCCGAAGGTGTCCATCGCGACGATGACGCCGACGGTGGTGAGCAGGCCGGTCCCGGCCAGCGCGACGGCGAACAGGGAGACGGTGACGACCCCGGACAGCAGGTACGCCCCGAACACCGCGGCGCCGATCACCAGCGCGGTGTAGACCGCCGACTCGAACCCGATCGAGATGCCGGCCAGGATGACCGTGGCGGCGCCGGTCAACGAGCTGATGCCGACGTCACGGACCGGCCGGTGCTCCGTGCCGGTGAAGTAGCCGGTGAGCCACAGGATGATCCCGGCCAGCACGATGCCGATGATCACGGCGACAGCGGCGATGACCGCCGGGTTGCCGGTGAGTTCGCCGACCGGCCGGCCGTCGACCTCGGTGACCCCCGCCAGGCCGCTGAAGGTGCGGGGCAGATAGAGGAACGCGGCCACGGTGCAGGCGATCGCGGAGATCGTCGCGGCGATGTAGAAGGACCGGTTGATCGCCCGCAGCCCCGGCTCGCCGGCCCGGGCCCGGGTGACGTACACCCCGATCACCGCGGTAACCACCCCGATGGCCGGCACGATCAGCGGGAACAGCAGGCCCTTGAGGCCGAACGCCGCGGTGCCCAGGATCAGCGCCGCGACCAGCGTCACGGCGTAGGACTCGAACAGGTCGGCGGCCATGCCGGCGCAGTCGCCGACGTTGTCGCCCACGTTGTCGGCGATGGTGGCGGCGTTGCGTGGGTCGTCTTCGGGGATGCCTGCCTCGACCTTGCCGACCAGGTCACCACCCACGTCGGCGGCTTTGGTGAAGATGCCGCCGCCGACTCGCATGAACATGGCGAGCAGCGCGGCACCGAACCCGAAACCTTCCAGAACGCGTGGGGCGTGCCCGGCATAGACCAGCACGACCAGCGAGGCACCGAACAGTCCCAGCCCGACGGTGGACATGCCGACCACGCCTCCGGTGCGAAACGCGATCCGCATCGCTTTCTCGCGGCCGGCCGGCTCGTTGGCGGCCGCGGCGACCCGGATGTTCGCCCGGGTGGACAGCCACATGCCCAGGTAGCCGATCGACGCCGAGAACAGCGCACCGGCCAGGAAGAAGACCGACCGGCCGACCCGCTCGCCGAGGTCGGCGGCAGGCAGCGCGAACAGCAGCAGGAACACCGCCACCGCGAACCCGGACAGCGTCTTGAACTGCCGGCTCAGGTAAGCCGAGGCACCCTCTTGGACCGCCCGGCCGATGTCCTGCATGCGCGGGGTACCCTGCCCGGCACCCAACACTTCCTTGAGCAGGATGGCGCCGACGGCTAGCGCGGCGAGAGCGACCGCGGCGACCACCCCGACAACGGTGTAGTCACCCCCGCTCAGGTTGAGAGCCCCGCCCTGGGCGAGGTCATACCGGGACATCGGTCCTCCCTGATTTCTGGCTGTTTCTAGGCAGCCCACCGCATGGCGCCGCACCTCACAGCGTCACGGCCGGTCAGTCTAGGCGTGCCTGACCAGGTCAGCTCGCGCGGTACCGGTTTCTGCAGGCGGACAGCCACTAATGCACCGACATTTCTGGTGCCTGAGACGTCGGTGGCGTCGAGTTCACGGCAGCGCTCCATTAGCGTGCAGAAGGTGCAGCGCGATGGGCGCGAGCTGCTTGAGCGGCTGCTCGCCGGGAGCGGGGAATCGCCGCTGCGGCACGTCACGACGATTCCGGCCCGGACGGCGGCGGTGGTGGACTGGCCGTCCTGGGTACCTGAAAAGCTCCGCGTGTCGCTCGTTGAGGCGGGCGTGTCGGCACCGTGGGCACATCAGGTGGCGGTCGCGGAGCTGGCCCGAGGCGGCTGCCACGTGGTGGTCGCCACCGGGACTGCGTCCGGCAAGTCGCTGGCCTACCAGCTGCCGGTGCTCACGGGCCTGCTCGACGATGCCAACGCGACCGCCCTGTACCTGGCGCCGACGAAGGCGTTGACGGCCGATCAGATCCGGTCGGTGGAGGCGCTGGGCCTGGCCGGGGTGCGAGCGGCCAGCTACGACGGGGACACCTCGTTGGCCGAGCGGGACTGGGTGCGCGCGCACGCCCGGTGGGTGTTCACCAACCCGGACATGCTGCATCATGGCCTGCTCGCGCGGCATGACCGCTGGGCGCGGCTGCTGCGGCGGCTGCGGTTCGTGGTGATCGACGAGTGCCACGCCTACCGCGGGGTGTTCGGGTCGCACGTCGCTGTGCTGTTGCGCCGGTTGCGCCGGGTGGCGGCGCGCTACGGCGCCTTTCCCGTGTTCCTGCTCGCCTCGGCGACGGCCGCGGACCCGGCTACGTCGGCGTCACGGCTGACCGGCCTGGACACGGTGGCCGTCACCGAGGACGGCTCGCCATGCGGCGAGCGCACCATCGCGCTGTGGGAGCCGCCGTTACTGGATGAGTTGACGGGTGAGAATGGTGCACCGGTGCGCCGCTCAGCCGGCGCGGAGGCCGCCCGGCTGCTGGCTGACCTGGTGTTGGAGGGCGCGCGGACGCTGGTGTTCGTCCGGTCCCGGCGGGGCGCTGAGCTGGCTGCGTTGGGCGCCCAGCGGGCGCTGACCGCGGCCTGCGCGGGGGAACTCGCCGGGCGGGTCGCGGCCTACCGGGCCGGCTACCTGGCCGAAGAACGCCGGGCCCTGGAAGCTGCGCTGGATGCCGGCGAGCTGCTGGGGGTCGCCTCGACCAATGCGTTGGAGCTGGGGGTGGACATCGCCGGGCTCGACGCGGTGGTGCTGGCCGGCTACCCCGGCACCCGGGCGTCGTTCTGGCAGCAGGCCGGCCGGGCCGGTCGCGCCGGGTCGGGTTCTCTGGTGGTGTTCGTCGCCCGGGATGACCCGCTGGACACCTACCTGGTGCACCACAGTGCCGCGCTGCTCGGCACGGCAGTGGAGGCCACCGTCCTGGACCCGGCGAACCCCTACGTGCTGCGCCCCCAGCTGGCCTGCGCGGCCGCCGAGCTACCGCTGACCGATGCCTGCCTCGAGTCCTTGGGCGGCGATGTGGCCTGTTCTGTGGTAGGCGAGCTGGTTGCCGAGGGGATGCTGCGCCGCCGCCCGGGCGGATGGTTCTGGGCTTGCGCCCGCCAGCGCCCGCACCCGGACGTCGACATCCGCGGAGCCGGTGGGACGCAGGTGGCGGTAGTGGAGGCCGACACCGGCCGGCTGCTGGGCACCGTGGATGCTGGATCGGCCTGCACCGCCGTGCACCCGGGCGCGGTGTACCTGCACCGGGGCGACTCGTTCGTCGTCGACGAGCTCGACTTGGCTGCTGGGCTCGCTCTGGTGCATCCCGAGGAGCCTTCGTGGCATACCTCTGCCCGGTCCGTCACGGATATCCGCGTGGTGTCGGTGGTGCACAGCCGGCGCTGCGGTGGGGTGTCGGTGGCGTTGGGTGATGTGGAGGTGACCTCGCAGGTGGTCAGCTACCTGCGGCGGCTGCCGTCCGGCCAGGTGCTCGACGTGGTGCCGCTGGAGCTGCCGGCTTCCACGTTGCGGACGAGGGCGGTCTGGTTCGCCGTGTCCGAGATGGTGCTGGAGGCCGCCGGGTTGCCGCCGGCTGCATGGCCGGGGGCACTACACGCCGCCGAGCACGCCGCGATCGGCCTGCTGCCGCTGGTGGCCACCTGTGATCGGTGGGACATCGGTGGGGTGTCCACCGCGCTGCATCCCGACACCGGCGAGCCCACCGTGTTCGTGCATGACGGCCATCCCGGCGGTGCCGGATTCGCCGATCGCGCGCATGCCGCCGTGGTCCCCTGGCTGACCGCCACCCGGGACGCGATCTACGCCTGTGAATGCCCGGCGGGTTGCCCCTCCTGCGTGCAGTCGCCCAAATGCGGCAACGCCAACGACCCGCTGGACAAGCCCGGCGCGGTCCGGGTGCTCGACGCGGTACTTGGTGCACTGGGCGCAGTTGCTGCTTACCGTGCGTTCAACTCGTCCGCGCTCGTGGGTTCTGCGAAGTCAGGATCGAAGCCGGCTGCGCCGTAGCAGGAATGCACTGGCCGGTAGTCGCCCTCGCTGCGGGCCCGCCCCGTGAGCCGGATCCCGAGGTGCCACACAGGGCGATCTTCCCGCATCCCCCAGCGCGGTCCTCAGGGTGCATAAGGATCCATAAGACCGCCCGCACCCCGGTCAAGGGTGCGCAAGCATCCATCAGTCCCCGCTGCCGTAAGTCCCCGCTGCCGTACATATTTCTGGTTGACGCACCTCGCGATCCGCGTCGACAGTCATCAAGGAGCCAGTGCACCCGCCAGGCGAGGGTCACGCTATGTAACTCGGTCGGTTGCGTCGCGCCTAGCGAGCACAGCCCAGGCCGCCATCCCCGTGACCGCGCCAGTCTTCACACTAGGTAACTGATTCAACGCGGGCTGTAACTAAGCAGCACGACGCGCCGATAGGCTGCCGTGAGCTATGAGCTATTCGTCACAGAAACGATGGATGCCCTATCTCGCGCCGGCACGACCGCCAGAATCACCGACAGCGAGCGCAGTGAGATTGCGATGGCCCAGGTCTTCGCCACGCTTGCGCTCGCAGCGGCTATCCGGGACGGCGGCGGCGTGCGCAACCGGCCACCCCGGCCAGACCCGGTGGCCCGCTGAGAAACCCATGACGGGAAGTGACACCGTCAGGCTGCCGATGACGAAGGCGTGCTGTTGAACAAGCCGTGTGCTCGATGTGCAGTGGCCTCGCGCCGAGGTTTGCG
>DASQVU010000462.1:0-2126 GCA_035640615.1 Pseudonocardiaceae bacterium | reverse complement strand
GCCGCGGGCCGTGACAAACAACGCTACCCATATGTTCACTCAGTGCCGGGCGGCTGACCGGCGTGAGCCGATCAATGCGAGGACTGTGGCGGTTAGGAAGAGCGCCGGGCCGATTCCGACTTGGGCCTGCGCCCATGCGCGCGCACTGAGCCGGTGTGCGCCCGCGCGGCGGGGTCGCGTCGCACCTTGGCCAGGCTGGCCACCGTGGTGATCGCCAGGATCACGGCGATGACGCCCAGCGACAGCAGGGTCGGGATCTGCGGCACCGCGTTGGACAGCGTATGTGCCCAATGCAGCACCAGTTTGATGCCGATGAAGGCCAGCACGACGGCGAGGCCGGTGGACAGGTAAACCAGCCGGTCCAGCAGCCCCCGCACCAAGAAGAACAGCGCCCGCAGCCCGAGCAGCGCGAATGCGTTCGCGGCGAAGACCAGATACGGCTCGCTGGTCACCCCGAACACCGCCGGAATGGAGTCCAGCGCGAACAGCAAATCGGTACTGCCGATCGCAATCAGGACGACGAACAGCGGCGTGACCACTCGTCGCCCATCAACCTGGGTGACCAGCCGCCCCTGGTCGTACTCGGTGGTTGTGGGCAACACTCGGCGGGTGGCGCGGACCAGGAGGTTGTCCTCGACCTCGGGATCCTCGTTGCGGTGTCGATACAACTGCATCGCGGTCCAGATCAGTAGCAGTCCGAACACGAGGAACATGAAAGAAAACAGCTCCAGCAGTGCTGCACCCACCGCGATGAAGATCGCTCGCATGATCAGGGCCAGCACGATGCCGAAGGCCAGCGCCTTCTGTTGATGCCGCTCGGGCACCGCGAAGGTCGTCATGATGATGACGAAGACGAACAAGTTGTCGACCGACAGGCTCTTTTCGACCAGATAACCGGCAAAGTACTGCGTGCCGAACTCCCAGCCCGCCATCCAGCCCAGCACCAGACCGAAGGCCACCGCCACCGCAATGTAGAACACTGACCACGCGGTGGCCTCGCGGAAGCCGACCGCGTGCGGCCGCAGCGCCCCCAGCGCCAGATCGACGGCAAGCAAGCCAACGATCAACCCAACCGTGACGGCCCACGCCGCCGCCGTGACTTCCACCGCTGACCTCCCGCGCCCGACCGCAACTCAGGGTGCCACGCGGTGGGTGGGCCCATTCCCGAAGATCGCGAGCAACGTTGGTGGTCTCGGGTCGCCCACGGTAGCTTCGGGAGCACTGATCCTCAGCCCGATGGCCGCGGTTGGCGGCCTCCGCAACAGGGCGAGAACCGATACGGCCGCCGGCGCCGAAGATCACGATCACTAGCTCAGGATCTGAGCAGCCATCCGATGGGCTCGGCGAGCCGGTCTGCTTTGGCTGGCCCCCATGAGCCCCTGGGATAGAGCACCGGTTCGGGCTTGTTGGCGAGCAGAGCACCGGTCACCTGCCAGACGTGTTCGAGGCCGTCGGGACGGGTGAACAGCGAGCGGTCACCGAGCAGCACGTCGTGGATCAGCCGGACGTAGGGCGGCAGTGGATTCCCTCCCGGCACTGTCCTTAGCGGCAGCGAGGTATGCGCCGTGCTGAGCGTCAGGTCGGGCCCGGGTTCCTTGACGACGAGCGACAGGTCCAGCTCACCGTCACCGGCAAGGTCGAATGTCAGGACGTTGCCCACCGCTGGTAGCGCGGACATCGGAGCCTCGGGCTGACGAAATACCACGCTCACTAGCTGACGGAACGCCGCTAACTGCTTACCGGTGCGCAGCAGGAATGGCACGCCGCTCCAGCGGGCGGTGTCGACCCACAACCGAGCCGCGACGAAAGTTTCGGTGCGGGAGTCCTCGGCGACACCGTCGATGTCGCGGTAGCCGTCGAACTGGCCGAGCACCACGTCATCTGGCTCCAGTGGGCGAAAGGCACCGATCACCGCCTCCCGGGCGGCCGCCAGGTCGTCAGCACCGAAGCTGGCCGGCGATTCCATGGCGACCTCGGCGGCCACTTGGAACAGGTGGGTGACGAGCATGTCGAGCACCGCCCCCGTGCTGTCGTAGAACATGGCGCGATCCGCCACGTCGAGCACCTCCGGCACGTCGATCTGCACCGCCGCTACATGGGAACGGTCCCAGACGCCGCTGAACAGC
>DASQVU010000461.1:0-11587 GCA_035640615.1 Pseudonocardiaceae bacterium | reverse complement strand
GGCGGGACCCGGGGCGCAGGCCCCGCCGCGCATGCCGCCGGCGCGGGGACCGGCGGGCGGCCGTGGTGTCACCGGGTACCGGCGGAGCCGACGTCGATGCGGTTTGCGGTGATCGTGCCGTCACTACCGACCCGGCCGGATACCACGACGGTCTGGCCGGCCTTCAGGTCGGACACCGTGCCCTGGCTGCGCACCGTGACAGCCACGTCAGGTGCCGCGGTGACCGTGAGCTTGCGGCCGTTGCGGGTGGTCAGCGTGATCGTTGAGCCGTTGACCGAGTCGATGGTGCCCACCGCGCCACGGCCGCCCCGGCCGTGCCCGCGGAACCCGCCAGGGCCGAAATTCCCGAAACCGAAGCCTGGAGCGGCCCGACCCACTCTGACCGCGGATGTCGTGGCGCCGTGATGGCCCAGCAGGTAGCCGACCCCGCCACCGATCAGCAGCAGCACCACCGCTGCCCCGGCCAGCAGCAGGGTCATCCTGCTGCCGAGCCTGCGTAGCCAGGCCCAGCGGGAAGGTGCAGGTGGTGACGCGCTGAGCTGTGCGGTGGGTTCGTCGGGTGCTGGGGTCTCGTTCATTGGTTTTCCTCCCTCTGGTGAATAGGTGCGATCAATGCGGCCATCGCGCTAGTCATGGCGGTGGCGCCGTCCGGATGGACGAGCAGCGCAGCATGCGAACCGAGGCCGGCCAGCTGGTCGCGCCGGGGACGCCGTCGATGTGCGCGCTTTGCGCCGTGACGGCCTGCCGGTCGGGGATCGACAGCGCGTAGGCGTTGACCCGCCGGCTGTTGCCGTCAGGTGCCTGCACGGCACGGGCCGCGGTGATCTTGCCGCCGGTGACCGTCAGCCGTACCTGGACGCTCCCGTACCGGTGCCGCCCGTCACCGGGTCCGCAACCACGTCGGCAACCCCGGCGTTGGATGCCGGCGGGGAGCTGGCGGCGACGGGCAGGCTCGGCAGAGACGTCCCGAGTCGGCACGCTTGCAGCAGGTCGGCGGCCACCAGCCCGGTCAGCCGGCCCAAAGGGAGTGAACGGTGCGGTAACCAAGTCCACTAGGCCGCCGCCGGCCAGCCATAACCCGGTGGTGGCCAGCAGCGAACCCGCGGCGAGCGCGATCGCCAGCTGGGCCGGCCAGGGGGCCGGCGGAAGGGGCGGCGGCAGCGCGCGGGATGGATGGGTGAGGTGGCTGGTTGGTGCGGTCACGATGGTTACTGTCGCCGACCACCATGCGGGCAGGCTGCCAGTTTCCTCCGAGTTGGCTGTGAATGATCGACGAACGATCGGCGCTACCGCCCGCGACATTCCCAGGTAGCTCACAGCCGACGTCCAGCGATGTAGCAGGCTGTTACCCCACACTGATGCCTAGGAGGTGGTGCGCGTGGCCACAGCGAGCGCCCCAGCAAACCCGGAAGCCCGGCTGCTCGTCGTCGATGACGAGCCCAACATCGTCGAGCTGCTGTCAGCCAGCCTGCGTTTCGTCGGCTTTGAGGTGGTCACCGCCACCGATGGCGTCGAAGCGATGCAACAAGCCCGCCGACGCCGGCCCGATCTGCTGGTGCTCGACGTGATGATGCCCGGCATGGACGGCTTCGACATGGTGCGCAAGCTGCGCGGTGAAGGTCTGCAGATGCCCGTGCTGTTCCTCACCGCGCGCGATGCCACCGCCGACCGGATCACCGGGCTGACCCTGGGCGGGGACGACTACGTGACCAAACCATTCAGCTTGGAGGAAGTGATCGCCCGGATCAGGGCGATCCTGCGGCGGGCCGGCTCGGGGATCGAGAAGGTCAGCGCCCAGCTGAGTTTCGCCGACATCGAGCTCGACGACGACAGCCACGAAGTGCGCAAGGCCGGCGAGCTGATCGAGCTGTCACCAACCGAGTTCAAGTTGCTGCACTATTTCATGCGCAACCCCGGACGGGTGCTGTCCAAAACTCAGATCCTCGAGCACGTGTGGAACTACGACTTCAACGGCGACACCGGCGTGATCGAGTCCTACGTGTCGTACTTGCGGCGCAAGCTCGACACTGGTGAGCCGCGGCTGCTGCATACCGTGCGTGGCGTCGGCTACGTGCTGCGCATGCCTCGAGCCTGACGGCAGACATGACCGCAACGCGTCTGTGGGCCGCGACGCCGCTGTGGGCGCGGCTAGTCGCCGCGGTACTGGCGCTGGTCGCGCTGGCGCTGGGCGCTGCGGGGGTGGCGACGGTCACCGAGCTGCACCGCTACCTGCTCGGCCAGGTGGACAGCGAGCTGCGCGCCGCCGGTGAGCCGATCGTGCACGGCTTACGCCACGGTGGGGGGCTGCCGCCACTGGGTCCAGGCGGTGAACGCGGCGGCCCGGGCCGGTCCCGGCTGCCCAGCATGTTCTCCCTGGCCGTGACGGACGAGACCGGCACTGTGGTGGGAGCGCTGGAGTCGCCGCTGCGGGCCGGCCAGCCCGGGCCTGCCCTGCCGCAGTGGACGCCGGCGCGGGCCGCAGCGCAGCATGGGCACGCCGTGACGGTCCCGGCGACCAGGGGCGACGGGCAGTGGCGGCTGCTGGCCCTGCCGCTGCCGGACGACTCCGGCACCCTGCTCGTGTCGACCAGCCTGGCCAACGTGGACGCCATCGTCGCCCGGCTGACGTTCCTTGAGCTGATCATCGGCGGGGTGGTACTGGCAGTGCTGGCCGGCGTCGGCTACCTCGCGGTGCACAGCAGCCTGCGGCCGCTGGCCGAGGTCAAGGACACCGCGGAGGCCATCGCCGCGGGTGATCTGACCCGGCGTGTGCCCGAGCATCCACCGCGCACCGAGGTCGGGCAGCTCTCCGGCGCGCTCAACGGGATGCTCGCCCAGATCGAGTCGGCGTTTCGCACTCAGCAGGCCTCCGAAGCGGCGGCGCGAAGCTCCGAGGAGCGGATGCGGCGCTTTGTCGCCGACGCCAGCCACGAGCTGCGGACACCGCTGACGTCGATCCGGGGCTTCGCCGAGCTGTACCGGCAGGGCGCGGCCGACGACGTGCCCCGGCTGATCAGCCGGATCGAGTCCGAGGCGGCGCGGATGGGGCTGCTCGTCGAGGACCTGCTGCTGCTGGCCCGGCTCGATGCGCAGCGCGAGCTGGCCCGCGCACCGGTCGACCTCGTCGCGCTGGCCGCCGACGCGGTGCACGACGCCCGCGCACTGTCACCCGATCGGCAGGTCACCTTGGAGCTCACCCATAACGGTCACGTGCCCGTGGTGCTCGGCGACGAGCCGCGGCTGCGGCAGGTGTTGAGCAATCTGATGACCAATGCGCTCACCCACACCCCCGCCGGTACCCCGGTCACCGTCGGGGTGGCCACCGAACCCGGCTGGGCAGTGCTCTCGGTCAGCGATAAGGGCCCGGGGCTGGCGCCGCAGGACGCGCAGCGGGTGTTCGAGCGGTTCTACCGGGTGGACTCATCGCGAACCCGGTCGGCGAGCCGCGGCGGGACCGGGCTTGGCCTGTCCATCGTGGCCGCGCTCACCGCCGCGCACGGCGGCCGAGCCGAACTGGACACCGCCCCCGGCGCCGGCGCTACCTTCCGCATCCGCCTGCCCCTAGCCTCCCCTGACCCCGTTCCCGACCGATCACGCTCTGCCCCCTAACCCCCTCCTGCACCCCGACATGGAGACATATCGGGGTTTCAGGTGCCCCGACGGCCCCGATATGTCTCCATGTTGGGTATGAGGGACACCTGGAGTGTTGCGGCAAACACGCCAGGTGGTCGAGAAGGGGCTCACCAGTGGCGTAGTACGGGCTTCAGTTCTGCTCCAAGTGGATCATTACTGATTACTCAACGTAGCGCAGCTGCCCTAATGCGTGTCATTAATCTTGTGGTACGCGCGGGCGCAGGAGTACGGTACGCATCCGTGCCGACGACCGATTCCTCCATACTTGTCCGGGTTGAGCGCGGCGTCCGGTGGATTCTGGAGCGATACCGCAGCCCAGCCACCCGCGCGCTGGTCAACAAGGCGCGGTCGGCGGCCGCCCGGCTGCTGGCACCGCCGGACGTCCCATCACAGTCGGCGACCGGGAAGCCGTCCATTCCCCCTTCCCCGAGTAAGTCGGATGAGGGGCTGGCCAGGGTCTCCGCTGCTGTCGCGCGGCGCGATCTCAACCTGGTGGATTCCTTGCTTGCCCGCCTCGAGGACATGGAGGCCAACGAGAGCGATCCGGATGCGCTGGCTCAGCTGTACCAACTGGACCATCTTGCCGCCCGGCTCCGCCGCAACGCCGAGAATCTCCGGATTCTCGCCGGGCATGACGCCGGCAGCAGGCCCGGCGCACCGTCGATCATCGACGTCATTCGAGCGGCGATGTCATCCATCGAGCACTACCACCGGATCGAGATTGACCGCGTCGCCGCGCTGGCCGTGGTGTCCTCGGTCGCCGACGACCTCAGCCGGCTGCTCGCGGAGCTTCTGGACAACGCCACGCGCTACTCACCGCCGATGTCGAAGGTCAACGTCAGCGCGCACCTCACCGAGCAGGGCAGCATTCTGATCCAGATCGAGGACGCTGGACAGCCCCTGCCGGCAGATCAACTCCGGGCGCTCAACGCCCAACTTTCCCAGGACGGTCCAGAAAGCGGATCCGTCGAGCAGATGGGCCTTGCGGTCGTTCACCGCCTGGCCGCCAAGCACGGCATCCAGGTGAGCCTGGACAGCAGCGCAACCCGTGGCACTGCCACCACTGTGCTGTTACCCCCGAACCTGGGGTGTGACGTTCCGGCCAAGCCCTGGTTCGCCGACACCCCCATGATGAAGATCCCCCAGCCGGCGCCGGCGCCGGTTGGTGCCCAGGCGAGCCCACCGCCCGCGCTCGCGCCGCAGGGTCAGCCGCCATCCAGCTCCCGAACGACCCGCAACGGTTTACCCCGGCGCGTTCCGCAGAGTCTCCGCGAATTCGGCGCCTTCCCCGCCTCCGTACCCAGCCCCCGGAATGATCCCGATACCCACCGCACTCAGGCAGACCTCAGCGGGGGGCGCGAGCAACTGATAGCGGATATCAGCGACTTCTCCGATGGTGAGCAGGCCGCGCGGCAGCAACGGCCGGCAGGAAAGCCAAGAAAGACGACGTGAATGACTGCCGATCACGCCATCGAGAACCCAGCAGACTTTACCTGGCTGATCAATGGGTTCGTCGAGCGCGTGCCCGGCGTGACTCATGCTCTGCTGCTGTCCTCCGACGGATTCCCCCTGACCGCATCGAAATCGGTGAGCAATGACGGCGCCGAACAGCTCGCGGCAATCGCCAGCGGTCTGTTGGGGCTGGCTCGCAACAGCGCGGCGCTGTTCGGCAAAGGTAACTGCGAGCTGATCATGATTCGACTGTCGCGAGGCTATTTCCTCTTCATGGGGATCGGTGAATATGCCGGCCTGGCAGTACTGACGTCGCCACGCTGCAACATGAAAGCGGTCGCTTATGAGATGACACAGTTCGTGGACCAGGCCGCAGGTGCATTGACCCCCAAGGCTCGCGCCGACCTGCGGCGCGTCATCACCGCACGGCGAGCCGACTGAGCAGGCGGAGGAGGGGCCACGGTGGAACACATTGAGATGCGCAGCAAGCGAATTCGGCTCTATGCGCTGACCGGTGGGCGGACCAGACCACGGCACCACCTGCTGGTCGAGACCCTCATCTCGGTGCCCGAGTACGAGCCGCAACTGGCCGAAACGCTCATGCCGGAATCTCGGGCGCTCTACGAACTCGCCCGGGAAACGAGCTCCATCGCGGAGATGTCCGCTCACCTGACTATCCCGCTGGGTGTGATCCGCGTGCTGATCAGCGATCTAGCGGCACAAGATGCGGTGCTCATCCATCCCACCGGCTTCACGTACCAGTATGACCGGATCATCCTGGAGAGGATCCTCGATGGACTCAAGAAACTACCCGCTTGATGCTTCTTCGTTGACCATTTCAGCGAAGATAGTGATCGCTGGTGGTTTCGGAGTGGGTAAGACCACCTTCGTCGGATCGGTGTCCGAGGTGAAACCGATCAACACCGAAGCGTGGATGACCGTGGCCGGCGAAGGTGTCGATCCAGTACCGGACAGCGGGAAGACGACCACGACGGTCGCCATGGACTTCGGTCGCATCACCCTGCAGCCCGATCTCGTGCTGTACCTGTTCGGCACGCCGGGCCAGGCCCGGTTCTGGTTCCTCTGGGACGATCTGTGCCGGGGTGCACTCGGCGCTGTCATCCTGGTGGACACCAGGCAGATCCAGGATTCCTTCCCGGCTATCAACTATTTCGAGAACGACTCCGACATCCCATTCATCGTGGCCGTGAACAAGTTCGACGGCGAACTGGCCTACGAGCTGGATGAGGTGCGCGAAGCCCTGACCCTGAGCCCGGACGTGCTGCTCACGACATGTGATGCCCGGGACCCCGGCTCGACCTCGAAAGCGTTACAGGAATTGGTGTCCTACACCATGGAGTGCGCCGTCTCCTACGGCCCCAGCCCGATCTGGGGACAGTAGCAGGAGGGTTAACGCCAATGCGGAAAATACTGATCGTGGGGGCCGGTCAGGCCGGCTTGCAGCTGGGGCTGAGCTTGCAGAGCCACCATTACGACATCACCATCATGTCGGCCCGCACTCCGGAAGAGATACGCAGTGGACGCGTGATGTCCACACAATGCATGTTCGGCCCCGCCCTGCAGCACGAACGCGACTATGACCTGAACCTCTGGGAACAGCAAACGCCTGACATCGAGGGGCTGGGCGTTTCCATCGCGGGGCCCGGTCACGAGCGGGTCCTGGACTGGCTTGGCGAGCTTGACGACTACGCGCAATCAGTGGACCAGCGGGTGAAGATGTCTGGATGGCTGGAGCTATTCGAGAATCGGGGCGGGAAGGTCGTCTACCACGGTGTCACAACTTACGATGTCGACGCCTTGACGCACTTTTACGACCTCGTCATCATCGCCGCCGGCAAGGGCGAGCTTGTCCATTTGTTCGACCGTGATCCGAGCCGTTCTCCTTACACCAAGACGCAACGTATCCTCGCCGTGGTGTATGTCCACGGCATGGCACCGCGGCCGGAACATCCGACCGTGAACGCGGTGCGTTTCAATGCCATCCCCGGCGTGGGGGAGCTGTTCATCATGCCGTGTCTCACCATCAGCGGTCCGTGCGACATTTTGTTCTTCGAGGGGATTCCCGGTGGCCCGCTGGACTGCTGGGATGATCGTCCACCGCCGGCTGAGCACCTGGCACGCACGCTCGATCTCATGCGGCAGTTCGTGCCTTGGGAGTACGAGCGGTGCCACCACGTCGAGTTGACCGACGGCAGGGCGACATTGACCGGCGGGTACCCGCCGGTGGTACGGCGACCGGTCGGTGAGCTGCCCTCTGGGGGGCGGGTCCTGGGCATCGCCGATGTCGTGGTTGCCAACGATCCCATCACCGGCCAGGGCTCGAACAGCGCGAGCAAGTGCGCAGCCTCCTACCTGGCCAGCATTCTGGAGCGCGGCGACGAGCCGTTCGACGCGGCGTGGATGCAGCAGACCTTCGAGCGGTACTGGGCCGATGCCCAGCACACCACCACCTGGACCAACGCGATGCTCGAGCCACCTCCCGAGCATGTGATGAGCCTGCTCGGCGCCGCGGCCACCTACCCGCAGATCGCGCACCGGTTCGTCAACGGCTTCGCCGATCCTTCCGATTACCAGCACTGGTTCCTCGATCCGGATAAGGCGGCGGAGTACCTCGCATCGGTGACCGCAGCGCACGGCGGCTGAATTCCGCAGTCGCGTGATGGGGGGCAGCGTGGTCGGAACGCCGATCTTCGACGAGCTACGCGACCTGTTCGCCAGATCACAGGACCGGTTCGCCGCTCATCCCCGGGCCACGCCAGGTTCGCCGCAGACGGCGAGACCACCAACGAAAATCATCATCACTGGCGGTCCCCGGGCAGGGAAGACCACCTTCGTGGGCTCGGTCTCGGACACGCACCCGATCGCGGTCGAGGCCGCCACGGACTTCGGCCGGATCACCCTGCATCCGGACCTCGTGCTGTACCTGTTCGGCACCTCGCAACCGGGCGACCCAGGATTCGCCGGGGCGTTAGGCGCTGTGGTGCTGGTCGATCCCCGGCGGATCGAAGACGCGTTCGCAATGATCAACTACTTCGAAAGCGGTCCGGGTATCCCGTTCATCGTCGCCGTCAACATGGTCGGCGGTGGGCTCGTCCACGAGCTCGACGAGCTGCGGGAGGCTCTTGCGCTGGACCCGCGGGTACCGCTGATGACCTGCGACGCCCGTGACCCCAGATCCGCCACCGATGTGCTGCAGAGCTTGATTGCCCACACCCTCAACCTCAGCCCCTGACTCCCCTCCCCCGACATGGAGATCGTCCATGTTGCGGGTGATCGTCTAGAGGGCTGGCAGTTCTTGCTGGCGGCCGATGAGGGGCGCTAGGGGGTCGCCCACCTCATGGACCCGGTCGAGCACGGTGCGGATGGTCCAGCGGTCCGGGGTGAGGTCGGGGTCCTGCAGTTCGTCCCAGAAGATGGGCACCGACACCGGCGCGCCGGGAGCGGGTCGGGCGCTGAACGGCGCCACGAGGGTCTTGTTGATGGCGTTCTGGGTGTAGTCCAGGCGGGCCAACCCTTCCCGGCGGTCTTTCTGCCATTGCCAGCTGACCAGCTCAGGCACGGTCCGGCCGACGGCGCGGGAGACCTTCTCAACCCACACTCTGGTGTCCTCGAAGGAGTAGCCGCAGCGGATGGGCACCCAGATCTGCACGCCGCGTTTCCCGGTGACCTTCGGCATCGCGGCAACCTTGAGGTGCTCCAGCGCGACCCGGTACAGCCGGGCCAGCACCAGCACGTCATCGAAGCTGGTCGCCGGGCCTGGGTCGACGTCGATCAGCGCCCAGGTCGGCTGGTGCACGTCGGGCAGCCCGGAGGTCCACGGGTGCAGCTCCACGGCCGCATGGTTGGCCATCCAGACCAGCGCTGGCACGCTGTCGATCACGGCGTAGCACTGGGTCTTGTCCGGGCTGGCTTCGGTGAAGTGCCAGCGGGTCAGCCAGTCCGGTGCGTAGTCGGGCACTTCCTTGTGCCAGAAGCCCGGCCGTTGCACGCCGTCGGGGTAGCGGTGGGCGTTGATCGGGCGGTCCGCGAGGTAGGGCAGTATGAACGGCGCGATCATGGCGTGATAGCGGATGAGGTCGCGCTTGGTGATCGGCGGCTCGTCACCCCGCGGCGGGAACAGCACCTTGTTCAGGTTGGTCAACGCCAGCTCTCGGCCCTGGATCGTCCACTTACCCTTGGCGCCCAACCCGTCCAGCGCGGCGAGTTCGTCGCTGGTCGGCGGGTCCCACACCGGCCGCGGCTTGACCAGCGAGACCGCAGCCTGGTCTGGCGGCAGGTCACCGCGCCACATCAGCTCCGGTGCGGCGGCCACCTCGTCATTGGTGCGCCCGCTCTTGACCGACCGCGGGTGATCTTCGGGGTTCCACCCGCGCTGGGCGTGATCGTCATTCTTGTGGATCAGCAGCCACTGCTCACCGCCTGCGCCGCCTTTTTTGGGCCGGGGCTCACCGGTGCGCACCAGCACGAACCGGCCGGCCAGCTTCTCGCCGTAGAGGTCGAAGTGCAGCTCCCCGCGCTCGATGGCCCGCGCCGGGTCGTCGGTTCCCGACGGTTGCCACGTCCCCCAGTCCCACACGATGACGTCGCCGCCGCCGTACTCGCCCTTCGGGATGACACCCTCGAAGTCGAAGTACTCGATGGGGTGGTCCTCGACATGCACCGCCAGCTGCCGCACTTTGGGGTCTCGGGTCGGTCCCCGCGGCACGGCCCAGCTGACCAGCACCCCGTCGAGTTCCAGCCGCAGGTCGTAATGCAGCCGGCGGGCGCGGTGGCGTTGGACGACGAACCGGCTGGAGCCGGCCACCGCCTCCGGGGATCCGGCCGGTTCAGAGGTCACCGAGAAGTCCCGCTTGGCCCGGTAGGTGCGCAACCTCTCCTGCGGGTCGCTCACCGGGCACCCCGCACGTAATAGAGGTGCAGGATCGGAGCGATCTGCCGGTACGGGTCGCGGCTGCCGGCTTCGAGTTCGGCGGCCAGCACGTCGGTCAGCTCAGCATCCGCCGGCGCGGGCTCGTCGAGGTGGTCGGTGAACAGGCGTACCCCGTACCAGCGCTGCCGCTGCCAGCCGAAGGGCGCCACAGCGCGATCGATGATGCCCGGGGAGTGCGCGTGCGCTCGCAGCCCGAACCGGTTGGTGTAGTCGAGCGTGTCGAAGGCGCGCAGCGCCGCTGGGTAGTCGCCGCGCAGCCCGTCACGCATCGCCAGCGCGAGCCCGTTGCGAATCAGCAGCGACAGGCCGGCGCCCGCGGCGGCCACCGCGGACAGCGCCGCCAGCATCGGGCCGATGTCATCGAGATACATCAGCACCCCATGGCACAACACCAGCTCGAACGGTCCGGTTACCAGATCAGCGGCAGCCTCCCCAGCACCCTGGACCAGCCGCACCCGGGCCCGGACCTCGGCCGGCTCGCCGGCCAACGAATCCTCGAAATGGCCCAGCAGCTCGGCGGAGACATCCAGGCCGGTCACGTCATGGCCACGGCGCGCCAGCAGCAGCGCCTGGGTGCCCTGCCCGCACCCGACGTCCAGGACCCGCAGCGGGCGTGCATCGCCGGTAATCTCAGCAAGCTGTGCGGCGACGACATGCTGGCGCACCACACCACGTAGCAGGCCGAGCTCACCCACCCAGTGCTCGACCCCGGCCGCGAACGACGTGTTCGGCATGGCTGCCATCATCGACCACCGCGACGGCTGAATGCATCTTTACGGGAACGTCACCTGGGCCGGGTCCTTGTCCGCGCGCAACCCCCGCCAGGCGGTGTGACGTAGCCGGCGGTCCGGAGTCACCGCGCGGTACTCCACCTCACCGACGAGTTCGGGACGCACCCAGCGCGCCCGGCGGGCGTGGTCGCGGGGCACCGTCTCGTCGAACGGGCTAGCGGGCTGTTCCAGTGCGGTGAGCCGGACCAATAGATCGTTGAGCATCCGCTCGGTGAACCCAGTACCGACGTCGCCGAGGTAGCGCAACCGGCCTTCCTCGTCGTAGGCGCCCAGCAGCAGGGCACCCAACGTGCCGGCCCGACCCCCCTGACCAGCCGTCCAACCACCGACCACGACCTCTTGGGCGTGAAACAGCGCCGTCTTGATCCAGGAAGGCGACCGGCGCCCGGGTTCGTACCGGGAACGCAACCGCTTGCCGACGATGCCTTCCAGCCCGTGCTGGCGGGCCACCTCGAGCAGCGCTGCGCCGTCGGTATCCAGGTAGTTGGGTGGTACCCGGACCAGCGGGGACCGGCCATCAAGATCGAGGGTGGTGAGTGCATCCCGGCGGTGCTGGTAGGTCTGTGCCAGCAGCCGGTCGCCGTTGAGGTCGAGCAGGTCGAAGATGTAGTAGGAGATCGGCACCCGCGCCACCAGCTCTGGGCTGGGTGAGCGGACATGCATGCGCTGCTGGAGCAACCCAAAGTCCGGTCGTCCGGCGCCGCCCAGGGTCACGATCTCCCCATCGAGCAGCACCCGCCGGGCGCCGATCAGGCCGCTC
>DASQVU010000460.1:0-2339 GCA_035640615.1 Pseudonocardiaceae bacterium | reverse complement strand
TCGCCGGCTGAACCGCGGCGGCGACCGCCAAGCCAATTGCGCGCTCTACCGCATCGCCATCTGCCGACTGCGCTACGACACCCGCACCCGCAACTACCTCACCCGCCGCATCACCGAAGGCAAAACCCGCCGCGAAGCCATCCGCTGCTTAAAGCGCTACCTCGCCCGAGAGATCTACCAGATCATCACCTCCCCACCCGAAACCGAGCCGTCAGCGGCTTGACATCTATAGGGGCATCAGTGCCCACGGGATGTGTCCCTGGCTATGCGGGGGGTGTGATGACGGCCGCCGGGTGGCGGGACAAGCCCGAAGGGCCCAGCCGGTGCGCGCAGTCAACTTTCCGGTGGGGCACGAAGGCGACCCGATGACCGCGAGCAGCAGATACTCCACCCCACCCACGGCCCACCGCGTCCACGGAGTTTGAGCCCTGTATATTCCGCGCTTGCGGTAAGCCGTCGACCGCCCTCGACGGCCGCGCAGCACCGCAGGTGTTCCGTTTTCGTGTCGCTGTCGGCCGTGGTCACCCGTCCATCGCCGACCCACCTCCGCGGCGGACGCTCGCCGACCCATCGAGCGTCCGCCGCACTTCCCCGACCTGCCGCAGCACGCTAGCCGTGGCGTTGCGCTGGGCACGCCTTTGCTCACACCTCACCAACGCTAAATGGGGCGTCTGTCCCCGTCGTGAGGACTTCGGTGGCCATCTATCCGACCGGCTCCTGGTGCCGGCAGCGGTACTCCTGATGCGACGGGCGGCGCGCGCCGGGCCGCGGTGGAATGCCTGCCGCTCAGCAGCACGCACAACGCCCACCACGTCCACTTCTTGAGCCTGCTGTTTCGGTTGCTCCGGTGTGGGCACTTATTGAGCTGGCGGGCGGCGTGCGTGGGGTCATCGACACCACGCCACGTATCGACGAGCAGGCCGCCGAGAAGCCGGTCCGGGGGTGGACAACGACACCCAAGGAGACACCCCCGGACCCCCTCACAGTGCCCAGTGCTGCTCAGAGCCCCCCGCGCAGCTCACCCAGCAGCCGGCCGCTGCGACGACCCGACGGCGAAGGTCTCTCACCTCCACTCAAACCACAGCACCTCACGCGCACGAAACCCGCCCTCAACGCCTTCGCGATCACCTTCCAAGGCCGTATCGTCCCCACCGCCAACTAATCAAAAAACTAACAGTGACACCGACTACCGTCAGTTACACCAACTTGTTCAATCCCCGACCAGGAGATCAGGGTCTGCAGCCAGGATCTCCAGGCGCTGATCGGGGTCGCTCTAGTTACACCTGTCGCCCTGCCGGGGTTGGCTGCATAACGGCTTGCGACCCGATCGGCGCCGTTGGCTGGGGAGTGGCTTGAGAGAGGCCTGCGCTGCCCAAAGTTGGTGTGCCCGACTCACCGCACGACCAGGGTGTTTTCCGCGTTGATGAGGGGTTTGGTGTCAGGTAGAGATATGAGCTTCGAGCGGGTGGTCATCGCAGTTGACCAGCACAAGGCGTCGTGGACCGCGGCCGTGGTGAACTCCTCGCTCCAGCCGCTGGCCACCCTGCGGATACCGGTCAGCGCGGCGGGCTACGGCCAGCTGCGGCGTTTTGCCGACCGCTGGCCGCAGGCCAGCTGGGCGATCGAAGGTGCCGGTGGGCTAGGTGCCCCGCTGGCCACTCGCCTGTGCGCTGACGGCATCGCTGTGATGGACGTACCCGCCAAGCTCGCCGCCCGGGTCCGACTGCTGTCCACCGGGCACGGCCGCAAAAACGATGACGCCGACGCCACCTCGGTAGGCATCGCCGCACTGACCGCCACCGGGGGGCGCATCCTCACCATCGACGAAACAGCCATCGCCCTGCGCGCTTTGGTCGAACACCGGGACGACCTCGGCAAGACCCGCACCCAGACTCTCAACCGGCTCCACGGGCTGCTCGCCCAGCTCATCCCGGCCGGAGCACCCACCCGCCTGAGCGCCGACACCGCGGCCCAGCTGCTGCGCACGGTGCGCCCGCGGACCCCCATGCTGGCCACTCTGCGTGCCCTGGCCAGTGACCTAATCGCCGAGATCCGCCGGCTGGATCGACGCATCACCACCACCGCCACCGAGATCACCGCTGCTGTCCAGGCCAGCGGCAGCACCCTGACCCAGCTGCACGGCATCGGGAATCTGCTGGCCGGCAAGATCCTGGCCCGGGTCGGCGACATCGATCGGTTCCGCTCCGCGGCGGCGTTTGCCTCCTACACCGGCACCGCCCCGATCGAGGTGTCCTCCGGCGATGTCGTGCGTCACCGGCTCTCCCGCGCCGGGGACCGCCAACTCAACTCCTGCTTGCACATCATGGCCATCACCCAGA
>DASQVU010000459.1:0-8491 GCA_035640615.1 Pseudonocardiaceae bacterium | reverse complement strand
CCGGCTGCAGGAGATGGCCTTCCTCAACAAGGGCCTGACTATCGTGCTGCGGGACCAGCGGGTCAACGGCAGCAATGAGACTGAGGACGCCGAGGGGCAGACCGCGCAGATCAAGGAACGCACCTTCCACTACCCCGGTGGCCTGGAAGACTTCGTCAAGCACATCAACAACTCGAAGGACCCCATCCATCGCAAGGTGATCGGCTTCGAAGCCAGCGGCGACGGCATGCAGGTCGAAGTCGCGATGCAGTGGAACGCCACCTACACCGAGTCCGTCTACACCTTCGCCAACACGATCAACACCCATGAGGGCGGGACTCACGAGGAGGGTTTCCGGGCCGCCCTGACCGGCGTGATCAACCGCTACGCGCGAGAGAAGAAGCTGCTCAAGGAGAAAGATTCCGCGCTGACCGGGGACGACGTGCGTGAGGGTCTGGCCGCGATCGTGTCGCTCAAGATCAAGGAGCCCCAGTTCGAGGGCCAGACCAAGACCAAGCTGGGCAACACCGAGGCCAAGTCGTTTGTCCAGCGCACCTGCAACGAGTGGCTGATCGACTGGCTGGAGCGCAACCCCACCGAGGCCAAGACGATCATCAACAAGGCAATCTCCTCCTCGCAGGCCCGGCTGGCCGCCCGGCGGGCCCGGGAGCTGGTGCGCCGCAAGTCCGCCGGTGATCTGGGCGGCCTGCCCGGGAAGCTGTCCGACTGCCGCTCCACCGACCCGTCGCGCAGCGAGCTGTTCATCGTGGAGGGCGACTCGGCGGGCGGCTCGGCGAAATCCGGCCGCGACTCGCTGTACCAGGCGATCCTGCCAATCCGCGGAAAGATCATCAACGTGGAGAAGGCACGGCTGGACCGGGTGCTCAAGAACACCGAAGTGCAGTCGTTGATCACTGCGCTGGGCACCGGCATCCACGACGAATTCGACCTCGGCAAACTGCGCTACCACAAGATCGTGCTGATGGCCGACGCCGATGTGGACGGCCAGCACATCCGGACCCTGCTCCTGACGCTGCTGTTCCGGTTCATGCGCCCGCTGGTCGAGCACGGGCACGTGTTCCTCGCCCAGCCTCCGCTATACAAGATCAAGTGGCCGCGGTCGGAACCGCAGTACGCCTACTCCGACCGGGAACGCGACGGCCTGATCGAGGCGGGTCTGGCGGAGGGTCGCAAGCTGCCTAAGGATGACGCGATCCAGCGCTACAAGGGCCTTGGCGAGATGAGCGCCAAGGAGCTGTGGGAGACCACCATGGATCCGGCCAACCGGGTCCTGCTGCAGGTCACCCTGGATGATGCCGCCACCGCCGACGAGCTGTTCAGCGTGCTGATGGGCGAGGACGTGGAGTCGCGCCGTTCGTTCATCACCCGCAACGCCAAGGACGTCCGCTTCCTGGACGTCTGATCGGGCTCGAAGGAGATGTCGTCACCCGGCATTACTTGTGCCCGTCCGCTCGGAGCAGTTACCGGCGCTCCAGACGCTGGGCCGATGATGTGCGCTCGCTGGCCTCGACGGGCTTACCGCTGCTGTCGTCGCTGCGGCGGAAGCGGCGGTAGCTGTAGACCAGAAGCGCGAGGAGCACGATGCCGGACACGATCAAACTCGAGCCGGTCGCCAGGCCGCCGAACGGCAGCGACGGCACCAGGATCCAGGCGATCCCGGCCGCGATGAGCGCCAGCCCGCACAGCGCCGTCCCACCGATCCGCAGCGGTGAGGCAACACTCTGCGCGGCGGAGCGCATCGCCTGCCTGCGCACCGGCGCGGTCATCCGGCGAGCCCACGGGTACTCGTTGGCCAGCAGCACCAGACCGCCGAGCAGGAGGAGCAGCCCCGGTCCGGGCAGGATGATCAGCGCGATGCCGGCCACGCACAGCACTAGGCCCGCGACCGTGGTGAGTATCCGGCGCATAAGCCCGTCTTTCATTGTGCTCTGATGGTGGTCCCGGCCCCGTTGTTGCCACCACATGGCTACCCGGGATCCGCTGTGGTTATCCCTCCGACCGCGGCGGGCGGTGACCGAAGGCGCGCGTCCGGCCGGCTTACACGCTGCGTCATCGGTAGACTGGCTAGGTTGCGCGGCACCTCATCGGCCGCTGAAGGGATTCGAACGTAGTGACGGAGATCACCCTGCCGCCAGACGGAGACCGCGTCGAGCCGGTCGACATCCAGCAGGAAATGCAGCGTTCCTACATCGACTACGCGATGAGCGTGATCGTCGGGCGCGCCCTGCCGGACGTCCGCGACGGGCTCAAGCCGGTGCACCGCCGGGTGCTGTACTCGATGTACGACTCGGGGTTCCGCCCGGATCGCGGTTACGTTAAGTGCGCACGCGTCGTCGGCGACGTGATGGGCAACTACCACCCGCACGGTGACACCGCGATCTACGACACCCTGGTGCGGCTGGCCCAGCCGTGGTCAATGCGCTACCCACTGGTCGACGGGCAGGGAAACTTCGGCTCTCCGGGAAACGATCCGGCGGCCGCGATGAGGTACTGCGTGACTGGCGAGTCCCGGGTACGCACTGCTGACGGCGGCAGCGTCCGCATCGCAGACATCGTCCCGGACGCCAGACCGAACAGTGACAACCCCATCGACCTCAAGGTGCTGAATCGGCACGGCGACCCAGTCAGAGCGGGCATGCTGTTTCACTCCGGTGAGCAGCCAACCCTCAGAGTCACCACCGTTGAGGGCTACCAGCTCACCGGGACGCCAAACCACCCCGTGCTCTGCCTGGTCAACGTGCTTGGCGTGCCGACATTGCTATGGAAGCTCTTCGAAGAGATCCGGCCGGGCGATCGGGTGGTTATCCAGCGCAGCCCTCGCCAAGAGTGCGGCAACGAGTGTGCTGTCCACGATCTCGGTGGTAGCGCGGAGCACGGAATTCCTGAGTGCGTCTGGAGAGGCTCGCCCGATCTCCGGCGGGCATACCTGCAGGCGCTGTTCACCGGCGTGTCCTACTCCACCCGCAGTGAGCAGCTGGCTATCGACGTCCAGCAGTTGCTCCTCGAGTTCGGCATCGTGTCACGGCGCTACCCGGACGCCACTGGCGCGCACCACATCGTCCTGCCCCAGAGTCTTATGGATGCATATGCATCCAGCCTTCCGCGCAGCAGCGATAACGTTCCTGGTTTGAGCGCTTTTCTCCGCGCTCACGACACGACGGATCCAGCCGACGCCCGAGCCATCGCCGATGAGCTCACCGATGGCAGGTTCTACTACGCCAAAGTGTCATCAGTCACCGACGCCGGCGTGCAACCCGTGTACAGCCTGCGCGTCGACTCCGACGACCACGCCTTCATCACCAACGGCTTCGTCAGCCACAACACCGAATGCCGGCTCACCCCGCTGGCGATGGAGATGCTGGCCGACATCGACAAGGAGACCGTCGATTTCGAGCCGAACTACGACGGCCGCACCCAGCAACCCATCGTGCTGCCGTCGCGCATCCCGAACCTGCTGGTCAACGGCAGCTCTGGGATTGCCGTCGGGATGGCGACCAACATCCCGCCGCACAACCTGCGCGAGGTCAGTGCAGGCGTGGTCTACCTGCTGGAACACCCCGACGTCGACGACGACACCCTGCTGGACGCGCTGTGCGAGCGGATCAAGGGACCGGACTTCCCGACCCACGGGTTGATCGTCGGCACCGACGGCATCACCGACGCCTACCGTACTGGCCGCGGCTCGATCCGGATGCGCGGCGTGGTGGAAGTCGAGGAGGACACCAGAGGCCGCGCCACCCTGGTGATCACGGAGTTGCCCTACCAGGTCAACCCGGACAACTTCATTGAGTCGATCGCGGCGCTGTCCCGGGACGCCAAGATCAGCGGTATCGCCGAGATCAACGACGAGTCCAGCGACCGTATCGGCATGCGTATCGTGATCACACTCAAGCGCGACGCGGTCGCCAAAGTGGTGCTCAACAACCTCTACAAGCACACCCAGCTGCAGCACTCCTTCGGCGTCAATATGCTGGCCATCGTCGAGGGCGTGCCCCGCACCCTGCGGCTGGACCAGGTGATCCGCCACTACGTGCGCCACCAGCTCGACGTCATCGTCCGGCGCACCCGCTACCTGCTACGCAAGGCCGAGGAACGCGCCCACCTGCTGCGCGGGCTGGTCAAGGCGCTGGACATGCTCGACGAGGTCATCGCGCTGATCCGCCGGTCTCCCACGGTGGACGACGCGCGTACCGGGTTGATGGCGCTGCTGGACGTCGACGAGATCCAGGCCAACTACATCCTGGAAACCCAGCTGCGCCGGCTGGCCGCGATGGAACGGCAGAAGGTCATCGACGACCTCGCCGCGCTGGAGCGGGAGATCGCCGACTACCTCGACATCTTGGACAAGCCCGAGCGGCAGCGCACCATCGTGCGCGACGAGCTGACCGAGATCGTCGACAAGTACGGTGACGACCGGCGCACCCGGATCACCGGCTACGACGGCGACGTGTCCACCGAGGACCTGATCGCCGTCGAAGACGTCGTCGTGACGATCACCCGCACCGGCTACGCCAAGCGCACCCGCACTGATCTATACCGGGCACAGAAACGCGGCGGTAAGGGCGTGATGGGTGCCGGGTTGAAGCAGGACGACATCGTGGCGCACTTTTTCGTCTGCTCCACCCACGACTGGATCCTGTTTTTCACCAACAAGGGGCGGGTGTACCGGGCGAAGGCCTACGAGCTGCCAGAGGCCAACCGCAACGCCCGCGGCCAGCACGTGGCGAACCTGCTCGCGTTCCAACCCGACGAGCAGATCGCCCAGGTCATGCAGATCCGCGACTACACCTCTCCGCCGTATCTGGTGCTGGCCACGCGCGATGGGCTGGTCAAGAAGAGCCGGTTGACCGACTTCGACTCCAACCGCGCCGGTGGTTTGATCGGCATCAACCTGCGCGAGGGTGACGAGCTGGTCGGTGCGGTGCTCTGTTCAGCTGAGGACGACCTGCTGCTGGTGTCCGCCCACGGCCAGTCGATCCGGTTCTCGGCAACCGACGAGGTGCTGCGCCCGATGGGGCGCGCCACCTCTGGCGTGTACGGGATGCGGTTCAACGACGGTGACGAGCTGCTGTCCATCGCGGTGGTACAGCCAGGGCTGTTCGTCCTGGTCGCCACCGCTGGGGGATACGCCAAGCGAACGCCGATCGAGGACTATCCGGTGCAGGGCCGCGGTGGCAAGGGCGTGTTGACCATCCAGGACGACCGCCGGCGTGGGAAGCTCGTCGGTGCACTCGTCGTCGACATCGATGACGAGCTGTATGCCATCACATCCACGGGTGGGGTCATCCGGACCACCGCCAAAGAGGTGCGCAAGGCGGGCCGGCAGACCAAAGGGGTGCGCTTGATGAATCTCGGTGAAGGGGCGAGTCTGGTGGCCGTCGCACGCAACGCCGAAGAGGCTGGCGACCCTGAGACCAGCCCTCCGCCGACGAGAGGTGAGTCGTGACCAGGCCCGACAATACTGCTCAGACGGCCGGACCGGCGGCGGAGCAGGCGAAGGATGCCCAGGTTCTCAGCCATGAGGCACCCGAGGCACACTCTGGCGATCCGTCGACCAATGGGACGGCAACCTCGGCTCCGCGCCAGCGGCAGCGTCCCACGACAGGTTCCACCGCCGGCGACGGGGAACCCAAGACGGTCGGGTTGCAGGTCGGGGCACCCGAACACGCCCGCGGTGCGGTTCGGGACCAGGCTGACCGGCAGCCAGCGGCTGGGCGGGCGTACGGCTTTTCGTCGGGCGTCGGCCCTCCGGTTGCAGAGACCACGGCCAGGTACCAGCCATCGAATTCGTACGGCGGTTCCCGGGCTGGCGAGTCCGGTTTCTCGCCATCCACCGTGCGCGTCGGCGGGTACACCCCTCCAGAGCGGGTGGAGCCGGCCGCACCGACTGGCCAGTCGCGCTCGGTCCGGGTCCCGCGGCAGACGAGTCTGCAGTTACGGCGGCTCGACCCTTGGTCGGTGCTCAAGATCTCGCTGGTGCTGTCGGTCTGCGGCTTCCTGGTCTGGCTGGTGGCCGTCGGCGTGCTGTACGGCGTGCTGGCCGGGATGGGCGTGTGGGACCAGATAAACGGCACCTACTCCGATCTCACGTCGGTGAACAACCCTCAGGTAACCGAGCTGGTCAGCGGTGGGCGGGTGTTCGGGGCGGCGTTCGTGGTCGGTTTGGTGAACATCGTGTTGATGACCGCGCTGGCCACCGTCGGTTCACTGGTCTACAACATCGCCGCTGACTTCGTTGGCGGCATCGAGGTCACGCTGTCCGAGCCGGACTGAGACCGGACCGCCGCGGCTGCCGATGCGAGTTTAGGCTTGTGAAGGTGGTGCGGTAACCTCGCCGGGTCGTGCGGGGGCCTATAGCTCAGTCGGTTAGAGCGCATCCCTGATAAGGATGAGGTCGCTGGTTCAAGTCCAGCTAGGCCCACTGGTGAACAAACCTTGTGGCAAGGAGGCGATCCTTCGTGAAGAAGATGGTCATGTTGATGCTCGTCGGACTCGTTGCATTGATCCTCGTTCAGCGTCAGCGTTCCGCCAAGGCAGAGGCCGACCTCTGGCGTGAGGCCACCACACCTGGCAGCTGAGTTGCCGCCGGACGCCTGAGGCGCACGGGACCGGGGACGTAGCTCAATCTGGTAGAGCACCGCCTTTGCACGGCGGGGGTTGAGGGTTCGAGTCCCTTCGTCTCCACCACGTTGGCTACGTCAACAAGTCCGGGTCGCAACGGCTGTCACGATCTCTTCTTTTCCTCTGCATCGGCTGGCTGGCCGATCGGAGGAAGCGAACAGGGAGCGGAGTTGTCGAACGCGGCCCGGACACGTTGTCCGTAGTTGTCGGGCGTATGGGCACACCTACGGACGCCACTCTCGCATGGCCTCTAGGTGAGCGGGTGGAGTAGATCGCGTGAGCCGATCGCTCGATGCATCAGTGCTCTCACGACAGCGCCAAAGAGCGCACACCCAACCGCCGCAGTCGGCGCTTGTCTCGTGGTCTGGCTAGGTCATAGCCAGGCGAGCGCGGCTGCGACCAAGGCCTGGGTGCCGGTGTCGAGGGTGGGTTGGATGGCTGGCGCGAACGTGGCGGAGTGGTTGACTGGGATGTCCTGGTCCACTCGGCCGGCTTGCTCGGCGACGTGGTAGGTCTCCGGGTCGATCCCGCCGATGCCCCAGTAGGTGTAGGGCGCGCCGAGGGTGGTGGGGATGTCGCTGAAGTCCTCGCTGGCGGACTGCCGCGGCAGTGGCCGGGCGCGATCGCCGAAGCAGGCGGTGAAGGCGTCGGCTATCTGCGCGGTGGTGGCTTCGTCGTTGTCGGTGAGGGGATAGTGCTCGTAGAGCTCGAATTCCGGGTCCTCGGCGGACCTGGACGCCTGGCACTCGGCAGTGACGATGCGGCGGATGGCGTCCAGCATCGCGGTGCGGGTTGCCTCCCGGTAGGTGCGGAGGTTGACGAGCAGCTCTGCGGCGTCGGGGATGACGTTGCTCTTGGTGCCGGCCTGCAGGCTGCCGACGGTGAGTACCGCCCGCTCGCCGGGCGGAAGTTCGCGGGCCACCACGGTCTGCAGTCGAAGCACGATGGTTGCGGCCAGTACCACCGGATCGACCGCGGCCTGGGGCATCGAGCCGTGCGCGCCGCGCCCGTGCACGGTGATCCGCAGGCTGTCCGCGGCGGAGAGCACCGGTCCGGGGAGGGTGCCGACTTGGCCGGCGGGGAAGGGCAGGACGTGCTGGGCTAGCGCCACATCAGGGTGGGGGATGAGGTCGGCAAGGCCATCGTCGAGCATATGGCGGGCTTCGTCGCCGGTCTCCTCGGCCGGCTGGAAGAGAGCCACCACGGTTCCGTGCCATGCGCCTCGGCCGTCGGCGAGTAACTGGGCAGCACCAACCAGGCAGGCGACGTGCATGTCGTGGCCGCAGCGTGCATCACCGGCACCGGGTTGCCCTCCGCGTCAGTGGCGGTGGCCGTGCTGGCGTAGCGCAGGCCGGTGGCTTCGCGTACCGGCAGCGCGTCCATGTCCGCACGCAACAACACCGTCGGACCTATACCGTGGCGCAGCACACCGACCACTCCGGTGCCACCGACGCCCTCGTGTACCTCGTAACCCGCTTGCCGCAGCCGTTTCAGCCACCCGTCCCGCGGTGCGCCGTTCCTGGCCGGACAGCTCCGGGTTGCGGTGCAGGTCGCGGTAAAAGTCCTCCTGCCAACCGCGCACCCGGTCCAGGCCGGCCAGCACCCTCGCAGTGGGAGATGCCGAAGCACGTGAGGTGGTCATGGTGGCTCCCGAGGATTGGGCGGGGGCTCGTCACTGCGCCCAGTGTGGCCGCTCCAGCGCGGCCGTGGGTAGCGCGCCCACGCATTGCTCGGCCGCCACACGTAAGCCTCGGGCAGCTGCCACCCGCGCCAGCGCGCCAGCAGGGTCAGCCCGGCTCCGATCACCGTGCTCACCACCAGCCCGACCAACGGGTACCCGAGGCGGTAGAGCACGACCATGATCCCGCTG
>DASQVU010000458.1:0-5838 GCA_035640615.1 Pseudonocardiaceae bacterium | reverse complement strand
CTGGCGGGGCGGCACCTCCCACGCCGAGGGATGTCGCGCCAGCCACTGGTACCGGTAGCTCGCGTACGGCACGTGCAGCAGGTACAGCACCATCGCCGCCGCCAGCGAGGCGAACGGGAAGGTGATCACCGCCGCGGCCAGCCCGGCAATCAGCACCAGCAGCGGCGCCACTGCCCGGGGCGCCACCCGCACCGTCTTCATCGAAAGCGTGGGTAACCGGCTCACCATCGCCAGCGCCACCGCGATCGTCCACGCCGCGACCGGCGCTGGCGCAGCCCACCATCCTGGGCCCAGGTGCAGGAACACGGTCAGCGGCAGCAACGCCAGCAGCGCACCGGCCGGGGAGGGGATCCCGATGAAGAACTCCTTGGTGAACGGCAGCGCTTCAGTATCGTCCAGTAGGGTGTTGAACCGGGCCAGCCGGAGCACCACGCAGACGGTAAACACCAGCGCGACCGGCCAGCCGACGCGGATACCGTGCAGCGACCAGACGAACAGCACGACCGCCGGTGCCACGCCGAAGGACACCGAGTCGGCCAGCGAGTCCAGCTCCGCGCCGATCCGGGACGTCGCATCAAGCAGCCTGGCCAGCCGGCCATCCAGCGCGTCCAGCAACGCTGCCAATGCGATCGCGGCCAGCGCCCCGGTGAAGTTGCCGTCCAGGGCGAACTTCAACGCGGACAGGCCCGAGCACAGCGCGAGCACGGTGATCGCGTTCGGCAGCAGGCGGATCCCAGGGTTGGGCACGGGCTAGCTCTCCGCGATGGCGGGCAACCGGGCCAGCGGTGTCTCCCCGCCGACGGTGCGCTGCCCAGGATGCACCAGCACCGAGCTGCCCGGCGGCAGGTAGAGATCCACCCGCGACCCGAAGCGGATCAAGCCATAGGTGGCGCCGGCCTGCACCTTGTCGCCGGGCCGGACTGAGCAGACGATCCGGCGTGCCACCAGTCCCGCGATCTGCACCACGACCAAGTCGTGCCCGCTGGCCGAGCGCAGCAGCACGCAGGCACGCTCGTTGTCGTCACTGGCTTTGTCCAGGTCGGCGGTCAGGAATTTGCCCGGGCGGTACACCACGCGCCGCACGTCACCGTTCACGGGGATGCGCTGCACGTGCACGTCGAACACCGACAGGAACACGCTGACCCGGGGCCGTGGCAGGCTGCCCAGGCCCAGCTCCGCAGGCGCTGGGGCCAGCGCCACGCTGCTCACCGTGCCGTCTGCGGGCGCTAACGCGAGCCCCGGGTCGCCCGGTGGTACCCGGTGCGGATCCCGGAAGAACGCCGCGCAGCAGGCGGTCGCGACGGCGCCCAGCGTGCCGGCAGCCGGCGACAACCGGCCCAGGAGCACCGCAGCAACGGCTCCGGCCGCTACGAACGGCCGGCCTGCGGCGTGCATCGGGGGAAGCGTCTCGCGGGTGAGGTCCGCCAGGTGCCGCAGCGTTGACGGGATGTGGGTCGCGGCAAACCGGGGAGACGCCATGCGTTGCCAGAATCCTCGACTGCGTGGGGTTAGGCCAGGTTGGGAGTCGCGGTTTGCCACCGTACGCCCGCAGTCTGAGGAAACTACGCCCGGGGGAAGGGCACCGGAAACTACCGTCCCCCGACGGGAGGTTCCCGGTGCCCGTCAACCGTCTGTCCGCTCCCCAGCTTCCCGACGGTTATCTCCCAGGGCGCTCCTGCGCCCCCCGACGACGCAGGAACCCCACGCCATTGGTCAATCATGTGGGCTGCAGCAGCTCGCCGAGCCGTTATTCACCCTCAGTGTGCTGGGCGTTACGAGCGATAACAAGGTCTGTCTGGGTGTCGTGGATTTCTCACACAGTCACCGCTGCGGGTCCCACAGTTGATCACACGCCTAATCAGACGTTGCCGGTGCGAAGGATTTCGACGTCCTCGCCCGCCTTCAGCGACGTGGTGGTCTGCGGGATATCGATCAAGCAGTTCGATCTGGCGAGCGCGCCGAGTAGGTGTGAGCCGGGGCCACCGACTGGGGTCACGGTGCCCGCGGCGGAATCGAAAGTGCCGCGCCGAAACTGGCGTTTGTCCCCTGGCGACTCCAGGGCCTCGGTCAGCCGTGCTATCGCCCGGGGCCGCTCGGCCGGCAGGCCCATCGCGGCCCGCAGCGCGGGCCGGACGAAGATTTCGAAGGAGACCGAGGCGCTGACCGGGTTACCGGGCATCGCGGTCACCGGCACGCCGCGGTAGCGACCGACGCCCTGCGGGGCGCCGGGGTTCATGGCCACCTTTCCGAACTCCACGCCTTGACCGGTCATCGCGGTCTTGACCACCTCATAGGCTCCGGCGCTGACCCCACCGGAGGTCACCAGCAGGTCTATTCCGGCCAACCGGGGAGCCAGGGCGGCTTCCAGCGCGGCGACGTCGTCCGGCACGAAATGCATCAGCTGCGCCTGGCCACCGGCCTCCCGCACCGCGGCGGCGAGCATCGTGCCGTTCGACTCGTAGATTTGCCCGTGCTGCAGCGGGGTGCCCGGCACAACCAGCTCGGAGCCGGTGGACAGCACCAGTACCCGGACCGGCCGGTGCACCGGCAGTTCGGCATAGCCGACGGCGGCTGCCACGCCCAGCTGCGCCGGTCCCAGCACGGCTCCCGCCGGCAGCAACTCCTCGCCCCGCTTCACGTCGCCGCCGGCCGGGCGCACGCTGTCGCCAGGGGAGCGGGTTGCGTAAATCTGTACCCGGTGGCGCCCGCTGTCGGTGAGCTCCACCGGCACCACCGCGTCCGCGCCGGGCGGGATCGGGGCGCCAGTCATGATCCGGTGCGCGGTGCCCGGCTGCAGCATCGGTGAGTCGGTGCGCCCGGCCGGGATGTCCTCGGTGACCGGCAGCGTCACCGGCGACTCGGCGCTGGCCTGCGCGATGTCCGCGGAGCGCACCGCGTAGCCATCCATCCCCGAGTTGTCGAACGGTGGCAGCGGTATCGCCGCAGTGATCGGCTCCGCCAGGGCCAGACCGGCACACTCCACCAGCGCTAACCGGATCACCGGAGTGCTGTCCAGTAGCCTGGCCACCAGCCGGGCATGCTCTTCCACCGACCGCACCTTCGCACCCGTTGACATCCCCCCATCTTGTATCCCAACCCCGGCATGGAGATATATCGGGGTCGCAGCCGGGGCGGCTTGCACTCGGCGGGGGGGAGTGCTAAAACTCGGTTAGCACTCGGAGTCTTCGAGTGCCAATTGCAACACACATCGAGGTCGGGACGGTGAGTCCGGCGATCCGCCAGACGTCCGTCGCGGGCACCGAGCCTGGCCGAGCACTGTGTCCTTGCTGCGGAAACCCCGCGGCGCCCATGACCGGAGGACCACACCGCAATGGCCAAAATGATCGCGTTCGACGAGGACGCCCGCCGCGGTCTCGAGCGCGGGATGAACCAGCTCGCCGACGCTGTCAAGGTGACGCTGGGCCCTAAGGGCCGCAACGTCGTACTGGAGAAGAAGTGGGGTGCCCCCACCATCACCAACGATGGTGTGAGCATCGCCAAGGAAATCGAGCTTGAAGACCCATGGGAGAAGATCGGGGCCGAGCTCGTCAAGGAAGTCGCCAAGAAGACCGACGACGTCGCCGGTGACGGCACCACGACCGCCACCGTGCTGGCCCAGGCGCTGGTGCGCGAGGGCCTGCGCAACGTCGCGGCCGGCGCCAACCCGATGGCGCTGAAGCGTGGCATCGAGAAGGCTGTCGAGGCAGTGTCCGGGCAGCTGCTGAACTCGGCCAAGGAGGTTGAGACCAAGGAGCAGATCGCGGCCACCGCCGGGATCTCCGCCGCTGACCCCTCGATCGGCGAGCTCATCGCCGAGGCGATGGACAAGGTCGGCAAGGAAGGCGTTATCACCGTCGAGGAGAGCCAGACGTTCGGTCTCGAGCTCGAGCTCACCGAGGGTATGCGCTTCGACAAGGGCTACATCTCGCCGTACTTCGTCACTGATCCCGAGCGCATGGAGACCGTCCTCGACGATCCCTACATCCTGATCTGCGCATCGAAGATCTCAGCGGTCAAGGACCTGCTCCCGGTGCTGGAGAAGGTCATGCAGTCCAGCAAGCCGCTGATGATCATTGCTGAGGACGTCGAGGGCGAGGCGCTGGCCACCCTGGTTGTCAACAAGATCCGCGGCATTTTCAAGTCGGCAGCAGTCAAGGCGCCCGGCTTCGGTGACCGCCGCAAGGCGATGCTGGGTGACATGGCGATCCTCACTGGTGCCGAGGTGATCAGCGAGGAGGTCGGTCTCAAGCTGGAGAACGTCGACCTGTCGCTGCTAGGCCGTGCCCGCAAGGTCGTCATCACCAAGGACGAGACCACCATCGTCGAGGGTGCCGGTGACTCCGAGCAGATCCAGGGTCGGGTCAACCAGATCCGTGCCGAGCTGGAGAACTCCGACTCTGACTACGACCGCGAGAAGCTGCAGGAGCGGCTGGCCAAGCTGGCCGGCGGCGTTGCGGTGATCAAGGCCGGAGCCGCCACCGAGGTGGAGCTCAAGGAGCGCAAGCACCGCATCGAGGACGCGGTGCGCAACGCCAAGGCCGCCGTGGAGGAGGGCATCGTCGCCGGCGGTGGCGTGTCGCTGATCCAGGCCGGCGCGCTGGCGTTCGAGAAGCTCGAGCTGACCGGTGACGAGGCCACCGGCGCCAACATCGTCCGGGTGGCGCTGGAGGCTCCGCTGAAGCAGATCGCCATCAACGCCGGCCACGAGGGTGGCGTAGTGGCCGAGAAGGTCCGTGGCCTGCCCCCAGGCCATGGCCTCAACGCGGCCACCGGCGAGTACGAGGACCTGATCAAGGCCGGCATCATCGACCCGGCCAAGGTCACCCGCTCGGCGCTGCAGAACGCGGCATCGATCGCGGCGCTGTTCCTCACCACCGAGGCCGTGGTCGCAGACAAGCCGGAGAAGGAGAAGGCCCCCGCTGGCGGTATGCCGGACGGCGGCGGCATGGATTTCTGATCCCGCGCGTTGGACCCGAAACGGGGCCGCTCTCATCTCGCCGAGACCGGCCCCGTTTCCTTTTGTCTCGTCCCCTACCGCAGTCTGGTGGTGGTCAGCTTCGAGACGATTCGTTTCGCTGCGGTACGGGACTGGGTGCGCCATCGCCCCGCCAGCCGGGCCTGATCCCGAACTGACCTCAGACGGCACCCCGCCCGCTGCGCCAGCGCTGGTGCGCCGCTTGACCCTGGCCGACGCGGTGGTGCTGGGCCTGGGCTCGATGCTCGGTGCCGGGGTGTTCGCCGCGTTTGCCCCTGCCGCGGCGGCCGCCGGTGCCGGGCTGCTGATCGCGCTGGGCATCGCTGCCACCGTCGCCTACTGCAACGGCATCGCCTCGGCCCAGCTCGCGACGCGCTACCCCGAATCCGGCGGCACCTACCGCTACGGCCGGCACCGGTTGGGGCCGGTCTGGGGCTTCCTGGCGGGCTGGGGCTTCGTGATCGGCAAGACCGCCAGCTGTGCGGCGATTGCGCTGACCTTCGGTACCTACATCTGGCCCGCGCACCCCGGCCCACCGGCGCTGGTCGCGGTGCTCAGCTCGACCGCAGTGAACTATCTCGGGATCGCTAAGACCATCCGGTTGACCCGGGTTCTGGTGGCCGTGACGCTGCTTGCCCTGGCTGCAGTGGTGGTGGCCGCACTCGGCGGCGGCCACGCCGAGGCCGCTAACCTCACCGGCTGGACCAGCGGCGGGCTGAAAGGTCTCGCCCAGGCAGCGGCGCTGCTGTTCTTCGCCTTCGCCGGTTACGCCCGGATCGCTACCCTCGGCGAGGAGGTGCGCCAGCCGGCTCGCACCATCCCGCTGGCCATCCCGATGGCTTTGGGTATCGTCATCGCGATCT
>DASQVU010000457.1:0-8835 GCA_035640615.1 Pseudonocardiaceae bacterium | reverse complement strand
AGTAAGTGACCGCGCGGCCACTGTGCCCAGGGACCCCGACGGTCGGCCTGGTCTACAGGCCACCGGTGGCCAGAACTTACTCAGTCGAAGATCACCGTGTTACCTGACTGAGTGGACATCTGCTCCTTGTTCGGCAGCGACTTCACGGACGTCAAACAGCACCGTCAGCCCGGCAGAAGCCAAATTCCACACCGTCAAGATCTACTACCACGACCTGGGCGACAGCCAGCTGTGCGGTCAGCACGGCGGCCAGCTCCGGGGCGGGAGGAGCAGGTGGGCACCGCGCGGAGTCTGCGCGTCGGCTTTTTTGACCATAGCTTTTTTCCGGACTACGCCGAGATCGTATCGGGCAGCAATTGGGATCATCACGGACCGCGCGGAGCATGGCCGCGTCGGTCACATGTTGGCAGCAGTCTTGCCCGCAGGGCAGCGGCTCCGGCAGGCAGCGGTGATCACCGTGACGTGTGCAGGGCGTCTTCGACGCTAGTGAACAGCGCCAGCACCTCGTCCAGCCCGGAGATCTGGATGGGGCGGATCACCGGCCTGGCGTGATCGACCACAATCGGTAGCGGGTGGCGGCGTTGCTGGGCGGCCTGGGTGATGTCGACCAGGGTCTGCAATCCCTGCGAGGCCAAAAAGGTCACCTTGGTCAGGTCAAGCACCAACATCTCGCCCTCACGCAGCTCTGCGAACCCGGCGGCGACTGCGGCGCGCAACCGATCCACGGTCAATAAATCAATTTCCCCCGCCACGATGAGCACCAGCGCCGCACCCCTAGCGTGCGCAACCCGGGCGGTCTCAATCCGCACCAGCGGCTCATCCACCGGACCTCACCCCCACCGCGATCGGAATCGGGTCCGTCAATCCCTGACGCTTGCACACCCGCACCCTATGCCTGCCCCACCAGCGGCAACACAGACCACCTCACTGACTACCGCGTTCGTGCCTACGCCTGGAGGTCGAGTCGACGCAAACCGCCCGGGTGGCCGCGCTCCTCCCTCGCTCGCGTGCGACCGTGGCAATCATCGTCGCGCAACGATCGCCACACGATGCGCCAATAGATCCGAAGATGCATCGGTGCCGCTAATAGATTCGATTCGATACGGTTAATTTCGATACCGGAGGTTTGTTCATCATTTCCCGCGGACGTGTGGCTCTTACCAAGGCTAGATCAGCGTGCTAAGCCAACCTGTCGTCTGGCGTGGAACACCGCTGACGCCGGAGGTGAACAGTGGTTCCGTAGGGGCTGGGTGTCAGGTGCGCCTCAGTAGTGAGCTGATGGATCAGTGGTAGTCCACGGCCGCGGTAACCACAGGACTCAGTGGGTGATCGCCAACGGCCGTTGTCGCTGACGGTGATGATGACCTCAGTGTCGGTGACACGCGCGACCAACCGGATCAAGCCCCGTGCTGAGGTCCCCGGGAAGGCATGCTCGGCAGCGTTGGTCAGGGCCTCATAGACCGCCAGGGTGAGGTCATCGGCGGTGTCATCGTCGACGAAACGGTCGACCCAGCGCCGGAATGTCCCCCGCAACGCGCCGGCATTATGCGCGCTGGCAGGAACGGTCACGTCCAGCTGGCGGACAGCCAGCCGCGGCACCGTTGACCCATAGGCGGACCGAACCATGCCCGAGACATTCCCCGTATCCGGATTGGTTAATCGGCATATCGCCTGGGTGGAGCATAGGCGGGTGCTGGTGCCGCGATCGCGGTGTGCACCCCCGGCGCCGTCGAGGCTGTCTCCATGCTCGGCATTTACCACCGGCGTATGACCCCGCGGTGGTCGGGCGTGCGCTGGGCGAGGAAGGGTTGCCGTGGTCTCCACACCGCGGCAGTCCGCTGGGTGGTGCCAGGGGGCTGATCCGTTCTTCCCGGGTTGGCTGCGGGTGCCCTACAAGATCAGTCCCTGGTCCTGGTGGTGCCCATCCCGTGACGACCCGTCGTGTCCGGCAGCCGGCGGTGTCGTCCAGGGCGCCCACCCCCAGGGCGGGGCAGCCTCGTGCGAGGCGACATCGGCGGTGATCGCTTCGCCAACCCAACTGCTCATCAATCGGCTCTTGCGCACAGGCCGACGCCGTAGGGCCGTAGCCTGTGATGGTCGCATCAACAGGTGGGTACAGCCCGGTGGACAACGCTGTGCACGCAGACCAATCCCGAACTCGTCCATTACGAATGGTAATTGCCCCCATCGGCGCGTACCTAGAATCACCATGGCCCACGGCTGCTCGCTTGGGACCATTTAGCAACCACACGTCCTACACGGCGACGAACAACCCGCACGTCGATCACCCGGAGACACAGCGCCCCATGCAATGTTCGAGGACGCCATTCTTTGGCCATCCTGTTCCGCCGTTATCGCCGAACCATTCACCCTTCGGTCGCAACCGAAGATGGATATGTCAATAAGCGGCCGCAGTTCTTCAAGATGGAGTAGGAACTTCCCCTCGCGCCGCCTGCTTCGCTGCCCGCATTGCACGCCCACATAGGTCACACTGACGCCCGCAACCAATGCCCTTACGACAGCGGCGATTTCAGTTCGGGGGGTGGGAAGTGTTTCTGAGTCGGTGGTCGACTTCTTGGAGGTAGTCGCGGGCGTCAGCTCTGGTCAGCACGCTTCGTGCGCGGGCGATGCGTGCGGGCCGCTGGCTTGGCGGGGTGATGCTCAGGTCTCGCCGCAGGGCGATATGGACGAATCCGGCCAAGTCCGGATCTTGCTCGACGGGTCGTGCTGGGCGGGTGGCCTGGGGTAATTCACGGGGTGGCGCCAGGGCAGCGCGGCGTGCGGCGTCGGTCAGGGTCGTGGTGGGCTCACAGGCTGGCACCACAGGACAACCAATGACACCGAAGGGCGCCGGCTCGGGCAGGGTGGGTGGCGTGTCCGTCCTGGGACGGGACAGGCTCAGGAGGGCATCGAGATTGTTGGCTGCCTGGTCCCGGGCGGTCAGTGCTGAGACACCGAAAATCGTTTCTAAAGTGGCCGGGATTGCGGTGTGGTCGTGGACTCGGCCATCGATGAGGTTCGGGCGGATAAGCGGGGAGACCACCACTGCGGGAACGCGGGGGCCGTACTGGTTAAAGCCAAACCCGTGCCTGTTGTGCGGCCGGATCGGGGTGTCGGCGGGCGGGATAGCGCCGGGTGGTACCACGTGATCGTAGAAGCCTCCGTGCTCGTCCCAGGTGATGACCAGCAGGCTGGTCTGCCATACGGGTGAGCGGCGGATCGCCTCATAGGTGCAGTTGATGAGCTGCTCTCCCCGAGTGACGTCGTCAACGGGGTGCTGGGAAGTGCCGCAGCGGTAGTCGCTGGTGAGGTGGCCGTAGTCGGGTTCGATGAAGGTGTAGCCCGCCGGGTAGGAGCCGCTGGCCAGGTCAGCGGCAAAGTTGGCATACGGTCGCAGGTCGGAGTCCTTGATTCCGGCCAGCGCGCGCACTTGGGGAAAATTATCCCCGGCGTAAATCCGCCAGGGCACGCCGACGCCGCGAAGCCAATCGAAGATCGTGCCATTCGGCAGTGCGAAGCCGTGAAACAGCTCCCACTCGGCGATCTGTTCCAGGCTGGGACTGTCATCCAGATCACCCGATGAACCACCGTGCAGAAAAAACCTATTCGGCCAGGTCGGTCCGGGCATCGGAGAAACCAGCGATCACAGACGGCGAACTCTTGGGCCAGGGTGGTAAGGACCGGTAATTGACTGGGCTGGTAGCACTTCATCACCTCAGCCGGGTCCACCGGCATGTGCTTGCGGCTGGTGCTGGCCACGTAGCTGGCCACAAAACCACTGTTGTTGATCAGAGGGTAGGGACCCCCTGGCGGGTATGACGCATTCTCCCCGGCCAGCTGCACCAACACGTCCATGAACTCATGACCAGGATCGGCGGGTATGGCATAGTCCGCCGGATGGGTAACCAGATACGATTTCCCTTGGTAGGTGTTCGTTTCGGTGCCCACCACACCATCGATGGCGCGGCGTTGTCCGCTCACGGCGTCGATGCCGGTGATCGCCGAGAACCCCAGCATGTGATCGAATGACCGGTTCTCCAAAACAAGCACGAACACCGACTGGATGGCTGTCGATGTGGTGGCGTTCACCGGCGACCTCCTTACGGTCTGATGATCCCCGATCAGCCTGGTCAGACACCAGCCGATGATCACGGTGCTTGGGCGGATATGCTGACCGATGCGGGTCCGATACTGATCACTACGCTGACCCTCTTCCGAATGTCGCGCTATGCCGATATGTGCCCAAGTTGGCGCCTCTCTTCGGGCAGCGCAGGCCTCTCTCAAGCCACTCCCCAGCCAACAACGCCGATCCGGTCGCAAGGCCCTTAGGCAGTCAGCCTGTGGGCGGCGAACTGTCCGAGCAGCCCAGGACACTCGACGTCACCGCGCATCCCGCAAAGCGCACCGCCGTGGACCACGTCATTGCGGATGGTTCGTCAGCCATTCCTGCACCGGTATCGGGTGTGCAGCCGCGTACCCGGTCGGCAGCAGCACCTCGCCAAGGGTCGTGCGGTAGTAGACCTGCCAGGCGTGATAGCCCATAAACGCGCGCTCATCAGCCTGCATCACCCCGGCGTAGTGGCGTACCGCCCGGACATAACGGGAGTCGTTGTTGTAGCGGTACAGGGCCTTATCGAGTCCGGCGTCGGTGCCGTCAGCGGCGCCATTAGCGGCCAGGTAATTGGCCGCACCGAGAATCGCATCACGGTTGTTCCAGACATCCCCGCCTAGGCCGTAGTGCGCCCAGGTACCCGGGAGAAACTGCATCGGTCCCTGCGCGTCGGCACCGGAGTGCCCCACGATCCGACCCATCCTGCTTTCCACCAGGTGCACCGCGGCCAGCACAAACCACGGCACACCGAAACGCCGCTGCGCCTCGGCGTAGTACGTGCGCAGCTGCGTTGCTCCCAGCGGCTCAACAACCTGCCAAGCCGGAACGATCGCAGGCAACCGAGTGACCATCGCACGCAGCTCGCGAGCCGCCGCAGCGTTATGCCATATCGGGTCTCGCAATGATCCCGGCACCTCAGCCAGCACAGTGGCGTCCCATTCCGGATGGTCGACAAGCATCAGATAGGCGGCCTGCGCAAGGCGACCAGCGGCAACGACGAGGCCGGGTGGGCTCGCGCCATCTCGCACGGCACGCTCGGCAGCGGTGAGCTGTCGGGCCAGCGAGTGCGGATCTGCCGCGGCCCGTGGCTGCCCGCCTGGCAGCGTCGAAGCGAGAATCGGATCGGCCAATCCAGCCGCGCCGGGATGTTGCACAAGCGGCTGCTGGGCATCTCCACACCCAGCCAGCAACGCGACAAACACGAGCACCACCATCGCTACCCGCCTCACGGAGCCACAGGCTATTGCCCTCCCTCCTACGGCAGGCTCATACCCCTGTGCCATCGAACTTCGGTCAACCACCATCAATAGCGGTACTCACCGAGCCACCCGGCACTGGGCCATTAAGCGATCGGCCCCCGAACTGATCTCACCTGCCCACAGAAGCGTTATTCAGCGGGTGACGCTGGCGCCGCCCGCTTCCGTGGCGTCGGTCTGCTAGCTGGTGGCGTTATGCGCCAGTCACTCACCCACAGCGGTAAATGAGCTGGGGGCTGCTGCGCCGACTGCCGGTGGCGGGTGGCTGCTGGCGGCGTGTGCCGGTGCTGGCCGCGGTGGGTGCACCACTGCCGATCTCGTGAAGTGCATTGGGCACGTCCATCTATTGTCGTGGTGTGCCCTGAGAGCATCCCTTGTCATGAGAGCGCGCGTATGGATCGGCTCAACCAGGATTTGATATCTGCGGTCAACTCCTTGCGGGCGGTGTTGGCGGCGATCAATCGGGGAGAGCTGTGCTGCTCAACGGCTGCCCGCGATGATCTGGAGTGCGCGATGGTGGCGCTGGAGGGCCTGGCCCGCAGTGTCGGTACCGAGCTAGAGGGGCCGGTGGGGTAGTCGCTGCGGAAGCGACAGCTGCCGCCGCGTGGCTTGAATTATCTGCTGTTCAGCGCGTCGTCGACGTTGTCGGCGAAGGTGAAGTGCTCGTGCAGTCCCGTGACTTCCAATGCCAGGTGCGCGGTGCGGGATCGGCACACGATCCGCAGGTCGCGGTCCTCCTGAGTAGCCAGTTCGTTGGCCTCAAACAGCACGGACAGGCCAGCCGAGGACAACAACCGCACACCATCAAGGTTGACCACCACTCGCTGCGCAACGGTCAGCTGCTGGGTTACACAGGCGGCCAGCTGCGGTGCGGTCACCACATCGACTTCACCGGTCACGGTCACGACGCGGGCATCCGTGCCGTGCTCGGTGACGTGCAGGCCTAAGACGTCGGTGGGGCAATCGTTCACCGTCGGGACGATAGGGCGCAGCGCACGGTGCCGATGACGCGGCCGGGTCCGGGTCGCTGACCGGTGCTAGCTCATCGACAGACGGCCGCCCGAATGACCCGGAGCGCGTGTCGAGCGTTGTCCCGTCGGTGAAGCTGGATCGGCCGGCCCTGGCGGCCTGATCTCGGCTTAGCATCGCCAGAGCGCCGGCTTGTAAAGCGGTCTTCCCTCGATGCAGCGCAGCTTTTCCTCGCCGATGTCCTGCTGTCCGAAACGGCATCTGCAGGGACGCTGATGCGGGGCCTGGTGCTTATCCAGCGTTGGCGCCGCAGAGGATCATCCAGCGGAGCGGGCCCCGGGGCCGCAGCCGAGCAACAGGCTCAGGCCGAGGGCTAAATAATCGTGCCGACCAGGACGTGGCGAAAAACCTAGGTGAGCCTGCCGCGTGTGCTGACCAGCACCCTCATGGCGACGCGCTGCTGGGGAACACGCAGGGGTTTACTCCTGAGCGAACAGGGCTAACTGAAAGCAACCTGACGGTTACGGCTTCGACCTCGCTAGCGGGCGTCCAGGGAAGACTTGACGTTATCCGACTGCACAACAGACACAAACCCCAGCGCACTCGGTGCACGCAAGGCAGAGGAGGGAATCACCATGACGCTCGTTTCGAGCGGTGTGAATTCCAGGCCCATCGATCCGCACATCGGACCCCGCTGGTGGACGCCGCGTTGGCTGCAGCGACGGCGGGGAACTGACGAACTGGCACGGTGGGCCAGTGAGGTGGTCTGGCAGTGGAACGACACCCTGGACAACACCGACCTGGCTCACCACACCGTGACCGCAAGCAGGCTACCCATCATGGTGGGCCCGCAGGTGCACTCGGTAGATCCGGGCCCACCGGTGACACTGCTGGTGCGCATGCTGCCCGGCCAGGTAGTGGACGATTTTGAGGCCGAAGCCCACCGCATTGCCGCGGGGCTGGACGTGCCCGTGGTCCGCATCAGCCCGTGCGGCCACGGTTGGATCACGGTGGCGTTGCTTGATCACGCGCCCCGAAGGACGGCCATGCCCGTGCCGGCATAACCAGACCGGCAGGTGACTTGATCAACACGGCTGCGGGAAGCCCCGACGCCGCGGCCGGGCAGAGACATCTCACCGTAGGCCCCCAATTACGGGCAGTGGCGCTCGTTGAAATTTTGTCTCAGCTACCCGGCCGGACGCGTCTACCAACCCCCACCGTAGCGTCCGGACCGGGCACCGCCCGGCCAGACGGGCACCCCCTCCCCCCAACCGTCTGGCCGGGTTCACCTCTGCTCGCTGCCTTTCCGGGTGAACGTGGCGCTGCCGCTGGCGTGGGTGGTGTCGGTCGCGGCGACGGTGACGGTGGAGTTGCCGCGCTTGGTCGGTGTGCCGTTACCAGCCCGGTCGAGGGATTACTCAATCAGACGGCGGGCAAACCGGGGGCGGCGAAGGTCACCGGTCTGCCCCGGCGCGGAGTCGGTCGCCTGAATCTGTTGGCTAATCGGCGTCCCGAGCGCCCCGTTTTGGTTGCCGGGGTTGGTCCCGGTGCCAGTGTTACCCGGGCTCGGCGTTGGGGTCGGTGAGGTAGTCCAGACGTCGGTGATCGCTGGTTGCGCGCAGGCGCTGAGATTGGTCTGCAGTCTGGAATGACAGTAGAAAGAGTAGAGGGGTGCGGCGCCACGAATGGCAGTGGCGCTGGGGGCGTTCCGGGGCGGTATTCGGTCAGCAAATACAGTCACGGGCTGTGGATCTGACTCATCTGGCATGCGCCGAGCGGGCGGACCTCGCGGATTTTTTGGCCACTTTGTTGCCTGAGCAGTGGGAGCGGCCAACGCTGTGTGATTGCTGGCGGGTGCGTGACGTGGTCGCGCACCTGATCAGCTATGACGACCTAAACGTCCCGGGGCTGCTGCGGCGCCTGGCCGTGGGACGGCTGAACCTGAATCGGGCCAACGCGGCAGGGGTCGCGGAATACGCCACCGCAAGCTCTGAAGAGCTGTCGGGCGTCCTGCGTAACCATCTGCAACCGCATGGGTTGCCGGCGCGGTTCGGTGGCCGGATTGCGCTGGTTGACGGGCTTATCCATCACCAAGACATCCGACGCCCGCTCGGCCAGCCCCGCGAGATCCCAACCGAACGGTTACGACACGCGCTGAACTTCGCTCTCATCGCACTCCCGATCCACGGCTTTCGGCGCGCCCGGGGCCTGCGCCTGGTCGCTACCGACCTGGACTGGGCGGTGGCCGAGGAAAACTCGTCCAAGGTCCAGCCGAAGCGCTCCTGATGGCCATCGCCGGAAGGCGTGGAACGGCCAAACAGCTCACCGGGCCAGGTCAACCTGTCCTAGCCGCCCGCATCGTACCTAGAACAGGTATCGCATTCACGTATTTCTGGGAGGGCATGGATTTCATGCCGGGGACCCGGCGCGTATTTCATGGTGATGACCTCGCCGCAGAGCCTAGCGTTATGCCAGCACTGTGGCGGGTGGGGTTGGGTC
>DASQVU010000456.1:0-4289 GCA_035640615.1 Pseudonocardiaceae bacterium | reverse complement strand
TGGGGTTCCACCATGGATCGAGCAGGAAGCAGTAATCGGCCTCGGTGAGGTTCAAGCCGAAGCCGCCAGCCTTGAGGCTGATCAGGAACACCGCGGCCGCGCCGTCCTTGAAGCTGCGCACGACCTCGGACCGCTTGCGGGTGGCGCCGTCGAGGTAGCTGTAGTCCAGGTCAGCGGCATCCAGCCGCTCGCGGACATGCGCGAGGAAGCCGGTGAACTGGCTGAACACCAGGGCCCGGTGCCCACCGCTGACCACGTCGGTGAGCTGGCCTACGAGTGCGTCGATCTTGCTGCTGCCCAGGTACCGGTGTTCCGGTTCGACCAGCCCAGGATGCAGGCTGAGCTGGCGCAGCAGCGTGATCGAGCGCAGGATCGTGAACCGGTGGCGGTCGACGTCGTGGAGCAGCCCGAGGACCTTCTGCCGCTCACGTTGCAGGTGCCGCTGGTAGATGCGGCGGTGCCGAGGGTCAAGCTCGACTTCCAGCAGCTGTTCCTGCTTGGGCGGCAGGTCGGTGGCCACCTGCTCCTTGGTGCGGCGCTTGACCAGCGGCTTGATCCGTCTCCGCAGCCGGGCCAACAGCTCGGCATCGTGGTGCTTCTCGATCGGCCGGGCGTACATCTCGCGGAAGGGCGTCGGATTCGGGAACAGCCCCGGCGCGGTGATTGACAGCAGTGACCACAGCTCCATGAGGTTGTTCTCCATCGGCGTGCCGGTGATCGCCAGCTTGAACGGTGCCGGCAACCGCCGCGCGCACTGGTAGAGCTTCGACTGGTGGTTCTTGGTGAATTGGGCTTCATCCAGGACCAGGCCGGACCAGGTCGCCGCCGAGTAAGCATCGGCGTCGAGCCGGAACAACGTGTACGAGGTGACCACCACGTCCGCGCCGGCGATGACCTCCGGCAGGTCCTGCCCCCGGCGCCGCAGGGTGTCGGTGATCGTCACTACCGCCAAGTCGGGAGCGAAGCGCGCGGCTTCGGCTGCCCAGTTCGCCACCACGCTGGTCGGGGCGATAACGAGGAACGGGTCCAGGCCGGGGTCATCCTGCTTGGCGTGGCAGATCAGCCCCAGTGTCTGCAGCGTCTTGCCCAGCCCCATGTCGTCGGCCAGGATGCCGCCCAGCCGGTGGCGCCACAGGAAGCACAACCAGTCGAAGCCCTCGCGCTGGTAGGGCCGCAGCTGCGCGGACAGGGTGGCCGGTAGCTCCGGCCTGGCCAGCGAGGCGGGGCACAGCAGACCGGCGACCTGCTGTTGCCAGGCCTGCGCCTGGCGCTCGATGACTCCCAGCGCGGCCAGTTCCTCCCAGAGGCCCGCCTGGATCGGCTGATCCGCAGCGGGCCGCGGGGAGCGTCCTGCAGGGCCCGCGCTTCCTCGATCAGCATGCGCAACGCCTGCAATTGCGGTTTGTCCAGCGGGAAGTACACCCCGTCAGGGAGTAGCAGATGGGACTGGCCCGCAGCGAGTGCAGCGAACACGTCGGTAAACGGCACCTGGCGCCCGTCGACGGTGATCTCGATACCGAGATCGAACCAGTCCGTGTCGCCCGCTACCTCGCTGGTTGACACGCCGATCCGCAGCGAGTCGCCCGCCTCCCGGTAGGTAGCGGGCTGCCCGCTCACCTCCACGGTGATCCCCGGCACATCAATGAGCAACGGCAGCATCTCAGTGGTGAATCGCAGCGTATCCAGTCCCCGCAGCCGCCCACCGAACCGGTCGAGCGGAACGGCCAGCGAGTCGAGCACAGCTTTTTCCTGCGCGGGATCTCGAAATCCGTCGTTGCTCGGTGCCAAGGGGGCGCGCATTTGCACCTCGCCCATTTCGTAGGCCCACTCCCAGTCGACGGTGACCTCATGGTCGTCGCCATAGGCTGCCTGCAAGACGAGGATGGGCCCGGAGATCGTCGGCGGGGTGAACGATCCGTCCGAGGACACCACCCGGGCTAGCTGCCGCAGCCGCGGGTAGTACTCGGCGCCGAACCTGGCTTGCTGCCCGGCGGGTACCGGCAGGCGCTGATCCGCCAGCGCCATCCGCTGCAGCGGAGCCGCCGCCGGCTGAGCGAGCCTGGTCAGCCAGAAGTGCCACGCCGCGGGGTTCGGCTCGCGCCGCGTCTGGGCTCGCGACACGTGCACCACGCCGTGGCCGTCGGCGCCGAGGAACAACACCGGCATGGCGTCACCGTCCGGCCCGGCTGTCCCGGCCAGGCGCAAGAGAGGTGAGATGACCAGCGCATCCGGGCCATCCCCGGTGGTGACGTCGAGGCACAGCCTGGCGTGGCCGTAGCCCTCGACGGTTTCGAACCGCTTGCCTGCATACACCAGCTGCAGCCCGATCTCGGCGGCCTCATCCAGCCACGACCACAGCCGGCCGGACAGGCGGCCCAGATCGATCGACTTATCGTCCCGCACGTAGTAGCTCGGCGCGGGGTTCTGCGACCGGTGCAGCGCGTGCAGCTCGCGCAGCAGCTGCATATGCGATGCGCGGTAGTCACCGTAGGAGTAGGGCGACTCGAGCCTGCTCCAGCTCAACCCGCCGTTGACCCATCCGCTGCGGCCCGGCCGCACCAGCCGAGCGAGCAGCTGCGGCGTACCTGGTGCCCGGGTTCCCGCCGCTACGGTCGGCGGTACGGACAGAGACAGCTCGATAGCCAGCGGGAGGGTATCGCCGGCTCGCTGCGCGCCCGGCCGTGCCGGCCTGCCTAGCAAGGCAGCCAGGTTCTGGTCCCACGACGGCGGCTCAGGGGGGTGCGCGCAGCCACCCGCGCCGGCGGGGTGCGTCACGCCGGAGGCAGTGGCCACCACCGCAACGACGTGCTTGCAGTCGAATCCGACTGGGCACGTGCACTCGCCGAACGCGAACCTTAGCTCGGCGCCGGCCAGCGGCTCGAAATACGCTTCGGTCTCGTAATAGTTGCCGCCGCTGCCCCGGACCACCGCCCGCAACACCCGCTCCGCGCCGTCCCACTCCATATGCTGGACCGCGCGCTGGCTCGCGTACGCGAGACCCCTGGCGTACGTCTGCGGGCCGACGACGCCTGCCATGGTGGTCGTATCGATGCCCTTCACCACCACGAGCTTCATGTGGCTGACTCCTCCGAGATCGGTCACGGGCCGGACGGTGCGGCCGGAGTCGACCGTAGCCACCACCACCGACACTGCTGCTGCGCCGGACAGTAACCGACCGATTACGCAGTGGGTCACCGCCTCACCGGGAGGGGAGAGTCAGGCGCGTGCGGACCGGGACCCCAACACCGCGGATATAGGCCGGATGGCTGATGTAGTCACCGCGCTGACCGGTCACGCTCAACCTCCGACTTGCCGAAAAGGCGGAGAAGCTCGGTTGGCACCAGTAAGGCGGAGCTATGACGGAGCTCAAGGACCGCGAGAAACAGTCAAGGCGTCTGAGGCTGCAATTAAGGCCGGTGACGTCGACTCAATGGTTAACCTTATGGCATGCCGATGGTACTGAGCGATAACGGCTCGGCTGTCCTTCGCCGGCAGGCCGACGGACGTTGGCTATACGCGATCGACAATTCATTTCCCGTTCGAGTAAGGGAATTATTATGGCTATTGAACTCATTCCCCTCGGTACTGCAGACGTCGGGATTTCTCCGATCATGATACCCGGGACGCCATCAGGCACCCGCGTTGTTGTTGAGATCACATCTGTCGACTGCAGAGGAGAACGCCTCCGGGCCAAGCTCAAGGGAGTTGCGGCTGCCGACTGGGCCGTCGTCAGCCCGACCGGCATTGGCCTCATGGACGTGCGGCTGACCCTGGAAACTGACGATGGGGCACTGATTTATGTGTCCTATAACGGCCGGGTCGACCTGTCTGGCGGACTCGACGGCGCCACTGCATACACAGCTCCCCGCTTCGAGACCGGTGACGAGCGCTACGCGTGGCTCAACAAGGTCCAGGCTGTTGCCAAGGGTGTCATCAACGGCGGCGTGCTGCGTTACGAGCTCTACGAATTGAGCTAGGCAAAACGAAGGAGATGGCGATGAATGAGCGACCGCCGATGGCCGGCTTGCACCACTTTTCCCCGACCGTAACCGATATCGAGGCTAGCGTATCCTGGTATCAACGCGTACTGGGGCTGGAACGCCTTCCAGGAAAGTTCCCGCACTACGGCAACGAAGAGGCCGGATACGGCGTGATCCTGGTTGACTTTGACGCTAACATCGTGATCGTGCTAGAGCATCATGAAGCAAATGACGGCAAGCCGTTCAATGAAACCCGGACCGGCCTGGACCACATCGGCATCTCTGTGTCGAGCCACGCAGATCTGAAAT
>DASQVU010000455.1:0-10130 GCA_035640615.1 Pseudonocardiaceae bacterium | reverse complement strand
GATTCGGCGCAGCGCGCTCAGGTCGGTCAGCGGGTCCCCGCCGATCACGACCAGGTCACAGCGCGGTAACCGTGGATCAGACCAGGCAGCACGCTAGCGCCGGGATAGTCCAGCCGGACGGCATCGGGGCTGCGCACCGTGTTCACCGAGTCGAAGTCCCCGACCGCGCTGATGTGCTTACCTCGATCAGCACCGCCCCGGGGCAGATCACCTGACCGCTAGGCCCGACAACCACCCGGGACGCGGCGATCAGGATCTGCCTGGTTGACCTCACGTGATGGCCGCCAGGAAATCGGTAAGTAAGGCTGTGGTGCGCAGCGGGGCTTCTTGCTGCACGAAGTGCCCGATGCCCGGCAGTACTTCGTAGTGGTAGCCGTCGCCGGCCCAGCATGCGGACCGCCGCGCGGTGCGTTCCAGCACGTACGGGTCAGCGAGGCCGTGCAGTTGCAGCACCGGCACCCGGATGGCCCGGTCCACCGCACGGGACAGCCGGCGCCCATCGAAGCGGAACTGCGAGCGACCAACCCAGCGGTAGTACTCCAGCGCGCAGTGCGCGGCGGCCGGGATCCGAATGGCGTCCCGGTAACGCCGGGCCACTTCGGAGAACTCGGGGGACCGCGGCCATTGCCGGCCGGCTCCCGCGCGCAGGATCTCCTCCACCAGGACCGCGCCGTCCCGGGTGAGGCGAAGCTCAGGCAGCAAGGGCGCTTGAAACTCCACGAGGTAGCGGGCTGCTGCCCGCTGCGTTGCATCGAGCAGCAGCGCTTGGCCCATCGCGCGAGGATGCGCGGCGGCAAGCACCGTCACCGAGCGCACCACCCGCGGGTGCAGCGCGGCCGTGCACCAACTCAGCACCCCACCCCAGTCGTGCCCGACGAGGTCGGCCTGACGTTCCCCGAGCGCCCGGACCAGACCCGCCACGTCACCGGACAACGTCCACAGGTCATAGCCCCGCGGTGGCTTGTCCGAATCGCCGTAGCCGCGCAGGTCTACCGCGACGGCCCGCCGGCCGATGGCCGCTAGCGCCGGAAGTTGGTGTCGCCATGCCCACCAGAACTCCGGGAACCCGTGCAGCAGCAGCACCAGGGGTCCTTCGCCCATCTCTGCCACATGCAGCTGGATCCCGTTGGCCGATACCTCACGGTGAGTCCACGGTCCGGGAATCCGCACGGAGCTGGGGTCGGGCGGGCGGCTCACTCCGTGGATTGCTGGCTACGCGGGCGGGTCAGCGCTGCCCCCGTCTCGCGGACGGTGCTGATCGTGCGTTCCGGTTTGCGGATGCTGCGCACCCGGCGCCAGCCCAGCAACGCACACGCTCCGGCGGCGGCCAGCATCGAGGCGAACACAATCCCGAAGCCGGCCCATTGCGGCAACCAGATGGCCAGCACCTCGGCGATCGTGATGAACAGGAAAAATAGGCTGAACAACACGATTGTCAGCGCGATAATGAAAAAAACGCTGCCCTTGACGCCCTTGCGGACCTCGGCGGTCACCTCCGCCTTGGCCAGCTCAACCTCGGAGCGGAACAACGTCGAGAAATGCGTGGCAGCTTCTCGGACCAGTTCACCCAGGGACGCATCGGCCAGCTGCGGGAACGCCACCGGTGACAGCGGGACCGACGGCGCCGCAGACGGTGGGTCCGGCTTGGCGTGCCGGCCGTGGCGGGGCTGCGTGCTGGACACCTGCGACATGGTGCCATGGCCGCTTTCGAACACCCCCCGTACCCACCCAACACACCGGCTGTAACCCCGTTCTCTCCAGACATGGAGACATATCGGGCTCGAACGGGGCTCCGTCACCCCGACATCTCCCCACGGGGGGTGACGGTCGAGGTGTCCACAATGTGGGCGATTGGGTATGGGGTTCACTCGTCCGTGTAACGTGAGCCTCGTGCCTGCGTTGTCCTTCAAGCTCGTGGCCCGCCGCCACGTCGACTACGGACGCACCCGCAGCATGATCTGTATGCCGGCCTGACCTGCCCGACCCTCCATCAACCGGGTGTGTGGTCGTGCCGTCATGGCGCCGCGTATCGCCGAAGACGTCACTTCGCGCGCCCCTTCCCGAGGACGCGCCCGTCATGCCTGCTACCACACCCACTCTCCTGAAAGGGCTCCTTGCTGCGCTAGTAGCGATCAGCACGCTGCTACTTGCCGCCGCGTGCGGTAGCAGCGTGACGAGCGCCGATAGGTCGCCGGGTCCGGCCGCGACGCTGCGCCTGGGTTATTTCGCCAACGTCACCCACGCCGCCGCGATCATCGGCGTGAACCGGGGATTCTTTACCAAGGAGCTCGGCGCTACGAAGCTGGACACGCAGATCTTCGACGCCGGTCCGGCCGCGGTTGAGGCGTTGTTCGGCGGCAGCCTGGACGCGGCGTACCTCGGCCCGAACCCGGCAATCAACGCATTCGCCCGGAGCGACGGTAAGGCTGTCCGGATCATCGCCGGAGCCACCGCTGGTGGCACGCAGCTGGTCGTGCGTCCGGGTATCAATACGGCTGGAGACCTCCGGGGCAAAACTGTGGCCAGCCCGGAGCTGGGCAACACCCAGGATGTGGCGCTGCGCGCGTGGCTCAGCAGCCACGGGTTGCGCAACAGCGTGCAAGGGGGCGGGGACGTCACCATCGCGCCCACCAAGAATGCCGACACCCTGCAGCTGTTCAAGTCCGGCAAGCTCGCCGGCGCTTGGGTCCCGGAGCCCTGGGCGTCCCGGTTGGTGCTGGAGGCCGGCGGCACGGTGCTGGTCAACGAACGCGACCTGTGGCCCGGCGGGCAGTTCGTCACCACGCAATTGATCGTGCGCACCGATTTCTTGGAGCGGCACCCACAGACGGTGGAGGCATTGCTGCGCGGGCACGTCGATGCGGTGCAGTGGGCGACGCAGCACCCCGCCGAGGCCAAGACCGTCGTCAACGACGGCATCAACGCACTGACCGGCAAACCGTTGCGGTCAGACGTGGTCGACCGGGCCTGGCAGGACCTGACGGTGACCGACGACCCGATCGCCAGCTCCCTGCAACGCAATGCCACCAATGCGGTAACGGCCGGGGTCGCCAGCAAGCAGGTCGACCTGCACGGCATCTACGACCTGTCGGTCCTCAACCGGATCCTCAACCAACAGGGCTTGCCGGCCGTGTCAGCCGGCGGGCTCGGGAAGGACTAGCGGCCATGGCAGCACCGACCCTGGAGCCCGCGCAGGCCCAGCAGGCCGCCGCGCGCGCCGCCAGCACCTGCAGCGTGCAGGTCAGGCAACTCGTGCAGGTCTTCGAGCACGATCGGCCACCTGTACTGGATCGGATCGACCTGGACGTGGCGCCTGGTGAGTTCGTCTGCCTGCTGGGCGCCTCCGGGTGCGGGAAATCCACTCTGCTCTCGCTGATCGCCGGTCTCGGCACGCCCACCTCCGGCAGCATCGAGGTCACCGTGGGCCGGCCGGCGCTGATGTTCCAGGAGGCCGCGCTGCTGCCGTGGTTGACCGCTGCGGGGAACGTCGAGTTGGCGCTCAAGGCGCGGGGGGTTGGTCGGGGCGAGCGCGCTGCTGACGCCGAGCGGCTGCTCACCCTGGTCAACCTGTCCGGTCAGGGCCGCAAGCGGGTACATGAGCTATCCGGCGGGATGCGCCAGCGGGTGGCATTGGCCCGGGCACTGGCGCAGGACAGCCGCCTACTACTGATGGACGAGCCGTTCGCCGCGCTCGATGCAATCACCCGGGATGCGCTCCATGAGGAGCTGGTCCGGCTGTGGTCGGAGCAGCAGCTGTCTATCGTGTTCGTCACCCACAACGTGCGCGAGGCGGTCCGGCTGGGGCAGCGGGTGTTGCTGATGAGTTCCCGTCCGGGCCGGATCGTCCGGGAGTGGCAGGTCGGGCTGAGCCAGCCGCGGGTGATCGAATCTCCGGGGGTCAGCGCGCTGGCCACCGAGATCACCCATCATCTGCGAGCGGAGATCTGCCGCCATGCACGTTGACAACGACAGCCTGGTCACCAGCCCCAGCACCAGCCCGGTCACCGAGGACCCGTGGGCCTTCGAGGCCGGGCTGGACGCGCTGGAAACGCCCACACCGCCCCCACGTCCCGGCCCGGCGAAGGTGTTCCTCCGATCGGTCCTGCCCCCCGCCGTTGCGGTGGCGGCGTTCATCGCACTGTGGCAGCTGGCCTACAGCGTGGGGCTCAGACCGAGCTACGCACTGCCCAGCCCGCTGGATGTGCTCCATACCTTTGGTCAGACGGTGCGGGACGGCCGCGCCTGGGAGGCCATCTCGATCAGCGTGTCGCGCGGCGCGCTGGGGTTTGCGGCGTCGGTGGTAGTGGGCACCGTGCTGGGGCTGGCCATGTGGCGTAGCCGGTGGCTGCGAGCCGCACTCGGGCCGTTCGTCAGCGGGCTGCAGAGCCTGCCGTCGGTCGCGTGGGTGCCAGCGGCGATCATCTGGTTCGGCCTGTCCGATGCCGCCATCTACGCGGTGGTGCTGCTCGGCGCCGTGCCGTCGATCGCCAACGGGCTACTCGCCGGGTTCGATCAGGTGCCACCGCTGCTCGACAAGGTGGGCCGGGTACTGGGGCTGGGCACCCTCGGCCGGGTCTGGCACGTACTGCTGCCCGCGGCACTGCCGGGGTACCTGGCCGGCCTCAAGCAGGGGTGGGCGTTCTCCTGGCGCTCCCTGATGGCTGCTGAGCTGATCACTTACTCGCCCGCGCTGGGCATCGGGCTCGGGCAGCAACTCAACATCGGCCGGGAACTGAACGCGATGGACCTGGTGATCGCCTCTATCGCGCTGATCCTGGTCGTCGGCGTCGCTATCGAGCTGCTTGTGTTCGCTCCGGTGGAGCGCCGGGTACTCCGGGAGCGCGGGCTCACCGTGGCCCATACTCGCTGACGCCGGTACCGGCAAGCCAAGCGTCGAACGTGGGCGGGGCGATCTGGGCAGGGACTTATGGATGCTTATGCACCTTCGCTGGCGTTGGCGAGTCGCTAGATGCGGACCGCGCCATGTTCGTCGAGGGTCCAGCCGGGGTTGTGCGCGACCTCCCAGACGTAACCGTCGGGGTCGGCGAACGCTCCGGTCGTACCGCCCCACTCCGCACGGGCCGACGGCCGCACGATGGTGCCGCCGGCGCGCTCGGCCTCGGCCAGTACTGCGCCGACCTCCTCCGGTGAGCGGACGTTGTAGGCCAGCTCGATGCCCGGAGCACCATGACCGCCGAGTGCAGTCCACAAGGCGAAGACCATCCCACCGGCCTGGAAGAAGCAGATCTCATCGTCGGGCTGCTGGGCGCCGCCCCAGCCGAGCGCTTCGTAGAACGAGCGAGCTCGGGACAGATCCGTGACGCCGAGTGTCACCAGGCTGATGCGCTGCTCCACCCTCTGAGCATCCCAGATTCCTATCCAGCAGGCGCTCAGCCTGAGCTGTCGATGCGGTCGCGCAGGAACGTCAGGGTCTGGCGCAGCACCCGCGAGACGTGCATCTGCGAGATACCGACCTGCGAGGCGATCTGGGTCTGGTCAGTTGGTGGAAGAACCGCAGCACAAGAATGGTGCGGTCGCGGGGTTTAAGCTCCGCCAGCACGGGACGCAACGTCTCGCGATAGTCGATCAGAGCCATCTCCGCGTCCAATGCACCGACGAACTCGCCCAGCGTCGCGGTGCCCTCCACGCAGCCGAGCATCCCGTCCAGCGACGAGCTGTGGTACGCCTCCCCGGCTTGCAGACCTTCGATCACCTCCGAGACCGGTACACCCAGCCGGTCGGCGATGTCGCTGGGCCGGGGAGCACGCCCGAACTGTTGGGCCAGCTCAGCCGAGGTGGCTCGGATAGCGAGATTGAGGTCCTTGAGCCGGCGCGGCACCCGGGTAGACCAGCCGTGATCGCGGAAGTACCGGCGGACCTCGCCGGTAATCGTCGGCACCGCGAAAGACAAGAAATTCGAGCCCGCGGGCGGGTTCGAATCGGTCCACCGCATTGATGAGGCCGACGGTGGCGACCTGGATCAAGTCGTCGAGCGGTTCACCGCGGCCGGCGAAGCGGCGGGCTATGTGTTCGGCGATCGGGAGGTAGCCACTGATCAGCTCGTCTCGCCAGCGCCGCCGCCGGGGATCGTCGGGGGCCAGTTGGGCATACTGGCGCTGCAGCGGGATGAGGTGGGCATACTCGCCGTGCTCTGAAACTGCCTCCGCCGGAGGTCCCAGCGGAGGCTGGATCGGTGACGCTGGCGGCGCGGTGGCGCGACACCGTCTTGGGACAGCGGGCTGGCAACAGGAAGCTCGACGGGGGGCCGCGATGACGTTCCCGGCCGCCAACGGTAGGGCGACCGGCGCGGTCCCGGGGTCGACAATCGTCGGCCCGCTCACCTCGGCGCTTTTCCAGAGCTGGTCAACCAGCCCCTCTGCTGTGGCGCGCAGCAGCGCCCCAGGATCAGTGTGCACATTATGCTCCCCGACCTCAGTTCCCGAATTCGGCTCGGATAACGAGCCGTAACAGCGGTTCGCCGGCAGCTAGCCGTGGCGATTGATTGTTCGGGCTAAAGCGCCAGCCCAGAATTGTTTTGAGCTATGCAGATGCCGCCCGAATCGCCGTGATAGCCGGATGAGATGCACGCAGTGTGGAGATAACCGAGAACGTTCGCTGCTCGAGTCCGCGCCGTGGTACGGCCAACCTTGCACAGTCGAAGTTCATGGTCTCGCTCCTTTACTGTGGGGACGAGCGCCAGACGGCCTATCGGAACCCCAACACCCCGCTGTCATGCATCCGCTAATTGGGGTCGACCACAGGAACGAACTCCAAACAGACACGACTAGTGATTCACGTCACACGCTCCTTCCCGGGTCGGCGCACCCGCCGACCCGGGAAGCGTCACAGTGCCAGCTGCACCGTCGTTGCCTCGGCGAATCATCTCATTTACGCCCGCTGTCTCCGCGACGGCGCGCCGCAGCCGAAGAGATCGTCACGGGCACTCCCGGGCGACAGCGGAAGATCTTAGGAATGCGGTTGGCCATCCGGTTGAGATCAGAAACGCTGTCCAGCAGTTGGTTGAGGTCCGGGCCACTCTGGTCGAGACGGTCCAGTAGCGGCATCTGTCATCGTCCATCACGTTGACCAGGCGCGGTAACCGGTCGATGAGCTTGACCAGGGCGTCGTCGCGCTGTTCGAGCAGGCTGCCGAGGCCGGCTGCGGCAGCCATGTTGCCGGCTTCGGCCGCGGTGCGATACCAGCGCACGGCCTCGTCGAGCTCGCCGCGCCGCTCCAGCGGCACCGCGAGACCCGCGGCGGTCGCGGTGTCCCCGGCCTCGGCGGCCCGGCGCCACCAGGTCTCTGCGTTGGCAAGATCACCGCGCTGCTCGAGCAGCAGGCCCAATCCCGTCGCCCTGGGAGCATCACCAGCCTCAGCGGCCGTGTTGCCGCCCCCCGCGGCACGGCGCCCCAACGCCTCGGATTCCCCGAGTTCGCCCCGCTGCACCAGCAGCATGCCGAGCCCGCGGCAGCATCCGCGTCGCCGGCATCGGTTGCCTTCGGCGTCAAACGCCGGGGCTTGGGATACAGTTTGCGACTCGGCTTGATTGACCCATTGTATGACCCATTGATATAGCGTTTTGATGGGCACGCTTAACAGGTCAGCGACGCGCTCGACCGCTACGGACTGATCCATTCCCTCATCGCGGACATCGGCCACCATCTGCACGGCCCGCTACCGAAAATCCGCAGAGTACTGTTGGATGCCCGCATGATCTGCACTCTCGCAGATAGGCCCCCAGGCAGTTGACCTCAGTCCGCGCAGCTTCGGGTGATCTTTTCGATCTCCGCATCGATGTCCACCGCCATGCCTTCACTGCCCAGCGGCACGAGGTCGATGGTGGCCTGCACAAACTGCTGCAGCAGCTCGCGATCCACTTCGAGCAGGGCGTGACCGTCAGGCGAGCAGATCTCGACCAAGGTCACGTCCCATTCGCCCATGCTCGCCGGGCGTACCCGCACGTCACCGATCCCGGCGGGCTCAGACAACCCTTCCACCAGCAGCTCGCGGGCGAGCACCCAGTCGACCCACCGGTCGCCGCGGGTCTGGATCTCGATGGTGACCGCGTAAGGGTCGTCGGCGCAATAGCTCCACCGGGTCACCACGGGCGCCGCAGCCTCATGCAGCAACGCGAACATGTCGTGGGCAACCGCCGCACCGCTGTAGTCGGACATGTTGGCCGCCTCTTCGTGCTTGGTCGGAGTGTTGAACTGCTCACTGAACACATCGCAGGACGAGACCGCTACGTACCATCTGACCGCGGTATTCACCCCAAGTGATGTACCCGGATTGGGTGGCCTTGGGCCGGGCTTGACCGGCATCACAAGCCGAGCGACCGGCCGATTACTTCTTTCATGATCTCGGTGGTGCCACCGTAGATTCGGGTGACGCGGGCGTCGGCGAACGCCCGGCTGATGGGATATTCGAGCATGTAGCCGTAGCCGCCGTACAGCTGCAGGCAGGCGTCCACCACCCGGCCCTGCAGCTCGGTGCACCACCACTTGGCCTTGGCCGCGTCGCTCATGGTCAGCTCACCATCATTGAGTGCCTCGATACAGCGGTCGGTGAACGTCTGCGCAATGTCGATCTCGGTGACCATCTCGGCCAGCCGGAACTTGGTGTTCTGGAACGACCCGATCGGCGCGCCGAATGCGGTGCGCTCCTTGACGTAGGACAGCGTCAGATCCACGGCTGACCGGGCGGCGGCCACTGCGGCAACCGCCATGGACAGCCGTTCCTGGGGCAGCCGATCTACCAGGTACGCGAACCCTCTGCCTGCCGTGCCGAGCAGGTTGGCCATCGGCACCTTGACGTCGTGGAAGAACAGCTCAGCGGTGTCCTGGGCATGCTGGCCGAGCTTGGCCAGGTTGCGGCCGCGTTCGAAGCCCTCCATCCCGCGTTCGATGACGACCAGGCTCATGCCCTGATGCCGTTCCCGGGGGTCGGTCTTCACCGCCGTGATCACCAGATCGGCGTTGATGCCGTTGCTGATGAACGTTTTCGATCCATTGACCAGGTAATGGTCCGCGCGGCGCACTGCGGTGGTGGCCATGCCGGCCAGATCCGAGCCCATCCCCGGCTCGGACATCGCGATCGCCGTGATCAGCTCCCCGGAGGCGATCCCCGGCAACCACCTTTCGCGCTGCTCGTCGGTGGCCAGATCCAAAAAATAAGGCAGGCAAATATCGGTGTGCAGGGTCAGCCCGAGTCCCGCGCCGGAGGCTCCGGCGCGCATGATCTCCTCTCCGAGTACCGCATTGAACCGGAAATCAGTTACCCCGCCGCCACCGAAATCCTCGGGTATCGCCATTCCCAGAAAACCAGCCGCGCCAGCCGTGGTGAACAGCTCTCGCGGCACGATTCCCTGGTGTTCCCAGGTTTCCAAATGCGGCGTCACTTCCTTGGCCAGGAACGCGCGCACGCTCTCCCGGAAGGCCTCATGCTCAGCTTCGAACAACCGACGGCGCATGTAGCCGATTGTCCTCCTCGTCGAGCCCGCGGCGGGTGCCGCGGACTCTGTCGTGAACTCGACCCACCGACATTTCCGGCACGTCAGGCGTCGCCGGCGCCGAGTTCACGACGGAAGTTCAGGACGCAGGGACCTCGCAGTCGTACAGGGTGCCGGTGCGCTGCGTGCCGCCGTAGCGGGCCGGGTCGACGGCGGTGCAGTGCTGCTGTACCCACTGGCTGCGCTGGGCGGATACCCCGCCCCGGTCGCCGCCCCGGCCCGGCATGCCACGGCCACCATCGAGGACGAACCGCAGCCGGCCCTGCTGCACCCACTGCCCCAGAGTGGCAACCGTCGGCGCGGGGTCCTGCCCGCTGAAACCGCCCATCCCGACGACTGCCGCGTCGCTGTGGATCAGGAACGGTTCCGCAGCCATCGCCCCACCCTGCACGGCAAGGGTGATGGGCGCGCCACCGGAATTGGCCACCGCGTAGCTGAGGATCTTGCGCTGATCAGCACTCAGATCACCGGCCATGCCACCGCGGAACTGCGCTGGCAGGTCGCGTCGAGCTGGACCAAGCCGGCCGGGGCCGAACGCGGAGCGCGGCGGCCCGGCCTGCGCCATCGCCCCTCCGCTGGAGGCGAACGCGGTGGCCGCCGACCACACCGCGGGGGCGAGTA
>DASQVU010000454.1:0-7586 GCA_035640615.1 Pseudonocardiaceae bacterium | reverse complement strand
AGGGTGTACGACTACTGGCTAGATGGTGCCCACAACTTCGCGGCCGACCGCGCCCTGGCGGACCAGATCCAGCAGGTACTGCCAGGGATACGGGACGCCATCCGGGTCCACCGGGCCTTCCTGCGCAGAGCCGTTCTGTTCTTGGTCGATTCGGGCGTCCGCCAGTTCCTTGATATCGGTTCGGGCATCCCGACTGTGGGCAATGTGCATGAGATCGCCCAGCGAGCGGATCCGGAGTGCCGGATCGTGTACGTCGACAAAGAATCGGTCGCGGTCGCGCACAGTAAACTGCTGCTGGCGAGCAACGACCGCGCTGCGGTGATCCAGGCGAACCTGCGCGACGTCGAGGAGATCTTGGATCATCCGCAGACCAAGCAACTGCTGGATTTCAATGAGCCGATCGGCCTGCTGATGCTGGCGGTGCTGCACTTCGTCCCGGATGCCTGGGACCCGGCTGGCATTGTGGCTCGGTATCGCGATCGGCTGCCGCCCGGCAGCTACCTTGCACTTTCGCACGCCACCACGGACGGTAACCCTCCTGGGTTGACCGAGGCGTTGCGATTTTACGAACAAACTCCGGAACCGATGTACCTGCGCAGCTACGAAGAAGTGCTGCGCTTTTTCACCGGATTCGAACTCGTCGAATCCGGGCTGGTTGGCTGCGCTTTCTGGCGTCCCTCCGGGCCAGGTGACAGCTGCGACAGCGCCGAGATGAATGGGCTCGCCTATGGGGGTGTCGCCCGCAAGGCGTAATCGATCCCAGGCTGAGCTATAGCCGACGGCGGGCGATGCTGGATACGATCTGGCGCACCACGCACGGTGGAACAACTGATAGGTGGCTGCCAAGCGGTGACATCGTGACTGCGGCTGTCCCGGCCGAGCCCGACCTGACGGTGGCCGGGCTTGCTCGAGCTTGGGCCACGGCCGCAAGCCAGACCACGTATCTGCCGATGTCTGGCAAGGATCTTGAGCAGGTTCTGGCGCGCCTGATCAACCGGCTGGTAGCGGCGGTGGCTGCCGCACCGATGGGTGAGCAGGCGGCGACCGAGGTGGCCGCCGAACTGGTCGCGCACGATCTCACCGGATCGAGCAGTATCAGCCGCAGCCTTGAGATTCTCGCTGAGGGCCTGCCGCGGTTGGTGGAGCTGCGGCACGTCAACGGGCGCGACGCCGCCGTCTCGCACATCCTGAGCATCCTCGCCGGCGGGTACGCTGAAGCGCTTCGGCAGCGGACCCTCAACGAGCAACATCAAGTCACCCACGCTTTGCTCCAGGCGAAACTGGGCACTGAACGGGAACTGTGGATCAGCGAGGCACGGTTTCGGCAGGTTTTCTCCGAGTCGGCGGTAGGGATCGCGATCAGTGATCTTGAGGGCACCGTGGTCACTGCCAACCGCGCGTTCGCCCGCATTGTTGGCCGTAGTTTGGACGATGTCATCGGCTCGGCGTTGCCGAAACTGTTGCACTCAACCGACGACCCGATACTTGGCGAGGCCTACCACAATCTTGCTAGTGGTGAGCTGCTTCAGTTCCGGCGTCAAGGCCAGCTGACAACGGCCAGCGGCGATGTCGTCTGGATCTTCCTCGCGGGTTTCCTGCTGCACAACCCCGAAGGCGTGCCCACCCACCACGTCATCACCACCGAAGACATCACCGAGCTGCATCTGCTGCAACAGGAACTGTCCAGGCAGGGGCTGCATGATAGGTTGACCGGGCTGGCCAACGAGTACTACTTCATGTCCCACCTCAAGCACGTGCTCGAAGCCGCCGAACCATCGGCCATGATCACAGTGTGCCGGCTAGACGTGGACAACTTCTCAGTGATCAACGACGGGATAGGGTTGAGCGCTGGTGAGTTCCTGTTGGACTCGGTTGCGGTGCGGCTTACGGAGCTAATGGCCGGCGAACGGGCGATGGTGGCGCGGATGGGCGTCGACGATTTCGCAATCTTGATCGAGGAAGATGTAGAGCGCGACCTCAGCCAGTTCGCTGAAACGATCAACACCCAACTCTGCGAGCCGGTCTACTTCGGCGATCAGGGAATCGCCGTCTCCGTCGGCATAGGGTTGGTGCGCCGGCGTGCCGGTGGGGTTTCGGCGGAGGAGTTGGTCCGCGCCGCAAACACCACCTTGCACCGGGCCAAGCGCGTCGGGCATGGGCAGTGGGATATCTACGATCCGGAGTACGACACCCGGCAGCGGGAACGCTGCCAGCTGGCCGGCGAAATACCCGGGGCCTGGGAGAACGGCGAGATCGAGATGCATTATCAGCCGCTGCGACGCCTAGACGATGGTCGGGTCGTCGCTCTGGCGGCGGTGTTGCGCTGGGAACGGGTTGACGGTTCGGTGGTGGGCCACGCCGATTGCCTGGAGCTAGCCGAGCAGACTGGGTTAGTGGGCTCTTTCGGGCGATGGATCGTGGAGAAAGCCTGCAGCGACCACGTCCAGGCATCGAACTCCGGGCACGAGAGGCCAGCACTGCTGCGGGTCGACCTCACCGCTCAGCTGAGCCAGGACCCCGATCTTGTCGGGGTGGTGCGCGGGGCGCTGACCGCAAGTGGTCTGGGTGCCGAGCAACTCTGGTTGGGAGTGCCATTGATGGCTTTGGCACGCGGCCACGGCGACGTGGCGGACAACGTGCGCACATTGGCTGAACTGGGCATCCGAATCGTGCTGGTCGACGTCCCGGCCGATCATGGATTCCTGGCCTATCTCGAAGACCTCCCGGTGGGCGCGGTGGAAATCGCCCCCGACATCGTCGCCCGGGTCGCCCAGCGACCTAGTACCGACTCATTGGTCGTCAGAGCGGTCCAACAGATCATTGCCGTGGTGCACAGTGCGGATGTGACCGTAGTCGTCCCCGCGGTGTGCACGGATGAGCAGGTGCAATGGTGGCGTAGCGCCGGAGCGGACGTTGCCTGGGGAACTCACATCGGCCTGCCCGTGCCGCACTTCAGCTAGTTGGTCCTGCTTCCCCCGACATGGAGACATATCGGGGCTACCGGCCCCACCTCAAGCCCGATATGTCTCCATATCGGGGGGCTGGAGCCGGGAAAGAGCGGCGCGGGTGGTCGGAGTGGCGAAGGGTGAGGCGGCGAGTGCGCCGGGATGGTCTAGGTCGCCGGTCAGGACGGCTTTACACAGCTCGGCCAAGGCCGCCAGGTCGTCGCGTTGTGCGGTGACGAACGTGGCGTCAACCGGATTGCCGTGTCCGGGAACGATGATGCGCGGGTCCAGCAGCAGCAGTTCGGTCACCGCGGCGGGCCAGTCCAGTGGATAAGCATCGGTGAAGTCGGGGTCAGCGCCTTGCTCGACGAGGTCGCCAGCGAAGAGGACACCGGTATCGGGCGACCACACCGCAAGGTCGTGGTTGGTATGTCCGCGGCCAGGATGGGTCAGCAGCACCCGTCGATCGCCGAGGCCGACGCCGACCTGATCGGTGACCGGGTGGTCGGGTATTACTGGATGCACTGGCAGCGGATCGGGTAGCTGCTGCGCGCGCGACCACGCCAGTGCCTCGGCGTGCTGCGCCGCGCCACCCCGGGCCAGGTCGTCTCGGCAGCGAACATGGGCCCACACCGGAGCCGGAAGGAAGGCCGCGGTGCCCAGGCAATGGTCGAAGTGCGCGTGGGTGAGCACCACTGTGCACGGTTGCCGGGTTACCTCTCGGACCGCCGCCCGCAGTTCAGCGCCCTGATCCGGATCACTGCGGGTATCCACCACCAGGCATCCCTGGCTTCCTATCACCAAGCCGATGGACAGGTCCAGCTCCGCATACCGACGCACCAGCACCCCATCCGCCAGCTCCACCCATCGCGCCACGTTGTTGCCTTCCCTTCCCCGAGGTTGCCCTCTTTGCTCCTGACATGGAGACATATCGGGAGGTGCGACGTGCGCGGTGGACGCGATGTGGCATGTTGGTCGCTGTGCGCGTCTACCTCGGTTCGGATCATGCTGGTTTCGAGCTCAAGGCTTTTTTGGTTCAGCACCTAACCAGTCTCGGGCACGACGTGGTGGACGTCGGCCCCGATGTCTTCGATCCTGACGACGACTACCCACCGTTCTGTATCGAGACCGCCCGCCGGGTGGTCGCTGACCCGGGCAGCCTGGGTGTGGTGATCGGTGGATCCGGCAACGGCGAGCAGATCTCCGCTAACAAGGTCGTGGGCTGCCGCGCCGCGCTGGCGTGGAGCACTGAGACGGCCCAACTCGCCCGGGAGCACAACGACGCCCAAGTAATGGGAATCGGTGCCCGGATGCACGCACCGGCGGAGGCCGCGGAGATCGTCGATGCGTTCCTCACAACACCGTTCTCCGGCGGCGAGCGCCACGTCCGCCGCATCAAGCTGATCTCGGACTTCGAGGCTACCGGGGAGTCACCCGCGATTTCAGCAGGCTGAATCTCCGATTCCGGAGGGTCATACGACGCATCGGCTGGCGGCGGCGCACCAGCGGCATTACGCCGGATCACCGGTGGGGGTGTTCAGCCCGCAAGGCTGCTTTGCGGCGGCCGCCGCGAAGCTAAATGGCCGGGTTCTCGAGCGCGCCGAGGCGCACGGTAAGCACTTGTTCGACGATCGGCAACGCTCGACCGCGGGCCAGATCGAGGGACTGTATAGCCAGGATCGAAGAACGCAGGGCCCAGGTCGGTGAGGTGCACATCGACAGCGGTCGCTCGGCATGGAACCCGCGCGTGAAGCGTCCCGACTGGGAACGACTCATGTCTCGACTGGAAGCTGGCGTGACGGACGGCGTGGTGGTGTTCGACATGGCACGCTTCTCTCGTCGGCCTATCGAGGGCGAGCGGCCTCATCCTCGCTGCCGAGCGGGGTCTCGTCGTGCTCGACAGCGAGGGGGAGTACAAACCCAACGACGGCCAACGGCCGTGACGTTCCGCGATCAGCTCAATGCTGCTGCATATGAGTCCGATCGGCTATCTACCCGGATCAAGCGGGTAAACGTGTCAAGGCCACGCGCGGCGAGCCTAATCACTCGTGGCGGCCATTGGGGTTCGAGCCGGATGGCGTCACGATCCGGGAATCAGAGGCCGTCGTGCTCCGTGAGATGGTCGCGCGCGTGTTAGCGGGGACAGAATCAAGATCACATCGTGTCGATCTCAACCTTACCTCTGCTCAGGCCTTGTGTACTGCAACTGTGGACATCAGCTAACGGGGCGGCCGCGGTCTGGGCACAAGCCGTATCCTGACTGCGAGGTCCGTCGGCAGTGCTGGTGTCAACCACGCGCGGTCTATAGTGGATGCGGTCATATCCCTATTGATGAACGTGAGCTAGGTCGGCACGTTGGAGCGCTTGTGGTGAGGATTCTGTCCGACCCTCGCCACGCCGAAGCCCTTGAGGCTCTTAAGCGCTATGACGTCGTTATGGCGCCGTTGCTCAAGCGCATCGCCGAGCTGCGCGCCGAATTGGCTGAGCTAGACAGGGGTCCGGCAGCAGTCGCTGATCCTGCCGTCGCAGCAGCGCCGCGTGAGGAATGGACAGCGCGATGGAACGCTGCAACGGTGACCGAGCGGCGAAACCTTATCCGACAGGCGTTGCGGAATCAGCGGATCGTGATCGCTGCCGCCGTCCGATCAGGCCGTCCGAAGTTTCGACTAAAGCGCATCATCATCGAGGAAGACCGCCACACCGAATAGTCGTCGGGGTCATGCACTTGAAACTGCCGGCCGGCGCTGGCAGCGAGGACACCAATAGAGGTTGCGTCCTGCGTGCCGCGCGGTGACGACCTCGGTAGCACACACCAGGCACGGCGCACCGGCCCGGCGATAGACATAGACCTCGCCGCCGTGTCGATCCTGACGCGCAGGTCGTCCCATCGTCACCGGATCATGTTCTGGACGCACCGTATCGATCCGGCCACGACGCACCCCGTCTTGCATTAATTCGACGAGATCTGACCACAGTGCCGACCACTGATCCTCGCGAAGCTCATACCCTGGCTGAAATGGATCTAGCCGGTGACGAAACAAGAGCTCAGCCCGATAAACATTGCCGATTCCCGAAATCACCGCCTGGTCCATCAACAATGTGGCCAGCGGTGCCCGAGACCGCGAAATGCGGGCCCAGGCCCGATCCGGGTCAGCGTCACGATGCAGCGGATCCGGCCCCAGCCGGGCACACACCGCGTCCACTTCCGTCCCCGTGAGCAGTTCACAGGTCGCTGGCCCGCGCAGATCTGTCCAGTGCGTCAAACCGACCAACCGCATGCGCACCTGCCCCTGCGGCGGCTGCACGGGCAATTTCGCCTCGGTGAACGAACCGTATAGACCCAGGTGCACGTGCACCACCAGATCCGGGTTGTAGACGTGGAACAGATGCTTGCCGTGCGCTTCAGCACGCCGCAACACCTGACCGTTGAGCTTTGCAGCTGCGGCCGCGAAGCGACCCTGTGGGCTGGACACCGCGACCGGCGATCCTGCGTAACGCCGCTGGTGCGCTTCTGCCAATCGGTGTGTCGTGTGACCCTCTGGCATCGAAGGGTCAGTTTACAGACCTCGGCGGTGCATCCCCGGCGACCTCGAAGTCCGCGATCAGCCGGGTCCGGCGGACGTGCCGCTCGCAGTTGGAGAACGGGGTTGCGATAAACGCCTTGCGAGAAAGCGCCTCCACGAGCTCCGCCGGCTCTGGTGGCAGTCCGTGCCCGGCGATCTCAGCACCCGCACCCGTTCCACGGACGCCGCTGGTGGCGTGGGGGCCGGTGCGCTGAGCTTGCGAGCCTGTAGCGGCGGGGACGGGCATCGAATCAACCTGCCCAGTGTGGCCAGCCGGGACCGCAACTGCTCATCTGCCAGTTCCGGCGCTTGCTCGGCGAGTGTGACCACGCCCCACAGCACCAACCCCGCGCAGCAGGTCCGCACGCCGCAGCCGAGCCCCGCAGAGCGCCTCGTATGTCCCAAGTAGGCGACCGGCCAGCAGGGCATCGCCGATCACCCGATGCGTGAGAAACGCGGTACACAACGGCGTCGTTGCCGGAATTCCAACTTTGCCCAGACTGTGGCTACGGCTATGGGGCGCGCAGCTGGGAAAGATACAGCGCCTAGACGGTATCGATGGTGACGTCGGTGTAGGACAACTGATGTCCCTCTGACACCGCCGGCGGGTGGGTGATCAGCGGAAGGACAGGGCATGGAAGGCGGTCACGGCCTGACTCTGGTCTTGCCCGAGGGCGCAGTCCGCGCGCGCATCGAACCATGCGTCGAAGGCGGTGAACGCTTGCTGGAACCCGCGACCTTGGTCAATCAACGCGGAAATGGGGTCTTGGGCGGGGTCGACCGCACCATCGAGGATCATCGCGCGGATATTGCCGGGAAAATCTTCGGCATAGGCGGTGCCGATGCGGATGTCGTAGGAATACCCCAGATAGGTCAACTTGGCATCACCCAGCGCGGAGCGCTGGACATCCAGATCGCGAGCCACCTCCCAAGTCCCGATATGGGCCAGCAGGTCCATGTTATGCGGCGCTTACTACCGAGCCAGAGCCAGATGCACACGCCCACACCAGCGAAGTCATCACCAAAAGCCCACCACAGCGATGAACGCGCGCACACCACCCATCCCTGGCACAGCCGA
>DASQVU010000453.1:0-2402 GCA_035640615.1 Pseudonocardiaceae bacterium | reverse complement strand
TCCAGATCTTGACCATCTCGTCGTTGCGTTCCTGGTGCGACAGCGCACCGCGCTGGTAACGCCGGTTGATCTGGTCGGCCTTGGCCTCGAAGCTGTCCAGGATCTCCCGCTTGTTCGGCGGGACGACCACGTCGTCGATGGCCAGGGTGACCCCGGAGCGGGTGGCCCAGTAGAAGCCGGCGTCCTTGAGCTTGTCCAGCGTCTGGGCGACCTGAACCATCGGGTACCGCTCGGCGAGGTCATTGACGATTGCTGCCTGCCGCTTCTTGGGCAGCACGTCGTTGACGTACGGGTAGTCGTCCGGGAGCAGCTCGTTGAACAGCACCCGGCCCACCGTGGTTTCGACGATCCACGGCTTACCGGGCGCCCAGTCCTGGGTCTCGCGCAGCCGGGCCTGCTCGGCCGGCGCCGGCACCACCCCGCGCAGCCGGACCCGGATCTTGGCCTGCAACCCGATCGTCCCGCGATCCAGCGCCATCAACGCCTCCGCGGGCGAGGAGAACGCGCGGCCCTCACCGGTGTCACCCTCACGGAGCTTGGTGAGGTGGTAGAGCCCGGTGACCATGTCCAGCCGAGGCATGGCCAGCGGCCGGCCCGACGCGGGCGAGAGGATGTTGTTGCTGGACAGCATCAGGATCCGGGCCTCGGCCTGCGCCTCGGCGGACAGCGGCAGGTGCACCGCCATCTGGTCGCCGTCGAAGTCGGCGTTGAACGCCTCGCAGACCAGCGGGTGCAGCTGGATCGCCTTGCCCTCGACCAGCTGCGGCTCGAAAGCCTGGATACCCAGCCGGTGCAGGGTCGGCGCCCGGTTCAGCAGAACCGGGTGCTCGGTGATCACCTCTTCGAGCACGTCCCACACCTGCGGGCGCTGCCGCTCCACCATCCGCTTGGCGGACTTGATGTTCTGCGCGTGGTTGAGATCCACCAGGCGCTTCATCACGAACGGCTTGAACAGTTCCAGCGCCATCTGCTTGGGCAGCCCGCACTGGTGCAGCTTGAGCTGCGGACCGACCACGATGACCGAACGGCCGGAGTAGTCGACCCGCTTACCGAGCAGGTTCTGCCGGAACCGGCCCTGCTTGCCTTTCAGCAGGTCGGACAGTGACTTCAGCGGGCGGTTACCGGGCCCGGTCACCGGGCGGCCGCGGCGGCCGTTGTCGAACAGCGCGTCGACAGCCTCCTGCAGCATCCGCTTCTCGTTGTTGACGATGATCTCCGGCGCACCCAGGTCGATCAGCCGCTTGAGCCGGTTGTTCCGGTTGATCACCCGGCGGTACAGGTCGTTGAGGTCGGAGGTGGCGAACCGGCCACCGTCGAGCTGCACCATGGGCCGCAGGTCCGGCGGGATCACCGGCACGCAGTCCAGCACCATGCCCATCGGGTTGTTGCGGGTGGTCTGGAAGGCCGCAACAACCTTCAGTCGCTTGAGCGCGCGCAGCTTCTTCTGGCCTTTACCGGTGCGGATGATCTCGCGCAGGTTCTCTGACTCGGCGTCGATGTCGAAGTTCTCCATCAGCTTCTGGATCGCCTCGGCACCCATCGCGCCGGTGAAGTAGTCGCCGTAGCGGTCATACAGCTCGCGGTAGAGCAGCTCGTCAACGATGAGCTGGCCGACCTCCAGCTTGGTGAAGGTCTCCCAGATCTCCTCGAGCCGGTCGATCTCCCGCTGGGCCCGGTCGCGGATCTGGCGCATCTCGCGCTCGCCGCCCTCTTTGACCTTGCGGCGCACGTCACTCTTGGCGCCTTCGGTCTCCAGCTCGGCGAGGTCGGCTTCGAGCTTCTGCGCGCGAGCCTCGATCTCGGCGTCCCGGCGGTCCTCGAGCCGCTTGCGCTGGACGCCGATCTCACTTTCCAGGGTGGGCAGGTCGTTGTGCCGCTCCTCGGTGTTCACCCCGGTGATCGCGTAAGCGGCGAAGTAGATGATCTTTTCGAGGTCCTTGGGGGCCAGGTCGAGCAGGTAGCCCAGCCGGCTCGGGACACCTTTGAAGTACCAGATGTGCGTCACCGGCGCGGCCAGCTCGATGTGGCCCATGCGTTCACGGCGCACCTTGGCGCGAGTCACCTCGACGCCGCAGCGCTCGCAGATGATTCCCTTGAACCGGACGCGCTTGTACTTACCGCAGTAACACTCCCAGTCCCGGGTGGGACCGAAGATTTTTTCGCAGAAAAGTCCGTCCTTTTCCGGCTTGAGTGTGCGGTAGTTGATAGTCTCCGGCTTCTTGACCTCGCCATAGGACCACTGGCGAATGTCTTCTGCGGTGGCGAGGCCGATGCGGAGCTCGTCGAAGAAGTTGACGTCGAGCACGTCTGGTTCCTTCTCCCCTGTAGTTGTTAAACCCTGTTTTCACAAATGCTGTATTTGTTCGCTACTTGCTTTTGGTGCGCCCGGCGCGAGGGTGGGC
>DASQVU010000452.1:0-13684 GCA_035640615.1 Pseudonocardiaceae bacterium | reverse complement strand
CAGGTGAAGCTCTACTTCATGTGCGGACTGCCCACCGAGACCGACGACGATGTACTGCAGATCGCCCATATGGCGCATCGGGTGATCCGAGCCGGGCAAGAGGTCACCGGCAGCAAGGACATCCGGTGCACGATTTCGATTGGCGCCTTCGTGCCCAAGCCGCACACCCCGTTTCAATGGGCGGCTCAAGAGCATCCCGATGTCATCGACGCCAGGCTCCGGAAGCTCCGTGCCGAGATCAACAGCGATCGCCGGATCGGTCGCAACGTGGGCATGCGCTATCACGACGGTAAACCGTCGCTCATCGAGGGGCTGCTATCGCGTGGGGACCGGCGGGTCGGCCGGGTGATCGAACGCGTGTGGCGCGAGGGTGGCCGGTTCGACGGCTGGAGCGAGTACTTCAGCTACGACCGCTGGGTCGCCGCATGCCAGGCTGAACTCGCCCCGCTGGGTGTGTCGCTGGAGTGGTTTACCACCCGGGAACGCGATCGCGACGAGGTACTGCCCTGGGATCATCTGGACTCTGGCCTAGATCCCGACTGGCTTTGGGACGATTGGCAGGACGCGCTGAGCGGCCGGGAGCAGGATGATTGCCGATGGACCCCATGCTTTGACTGCGGGGTCTGCCCGTCGATGGGCACCGACATCCAGGTCGGACCCAGCGGCCGCCAACTGTTACCGATCAGTCCTGCCGGGCGCTGACTGCGCGCAGCGCGTCCACCAGCCCAGCACCGTAAAACGCCGCTGAATCGTCGTGGTGGTCTGGGCTTGGCAGCGAGTCGGCTTGCTGGCGCAGCAAGCTCGCCAGCTCCAGCGGGCCGGCCTTGGGATGCGCGGAGGCGAGCAGCGCGGCCACCCCAGAGACATGCGGAGTGGCCATCGACGTACCGCAGGCATAGCCGTACCCGCCGGGGACGGTGGACAGCACACAGCCGCTGGGACTGCTCTTCGACCGCTGTGCCCGGTCCCCGCCAGGAGCCGTCACGGCAATCACACCCACCCCGTAGGAGCTGTAGTCCGACTTGACGCGCTGCGCACCCACCGCGGAAACCGCCACGACCCCAGGCAGCTCCGCAGGTAGCACGCTGCAATGGGCGTCCACCGGGCGCGACCGCGGGTAGGGCACATTGTCGGGGCTGCGCGCGTCCCGCTGTGGATTGGCCAGGTTCGTCCGCTGGTTACCGGCTGCGGCGATACTGAGCACTCCGTGAGCCGTCGCGTACTGCACCGCGCGCTGCACAGCCTCGTACGCCACCGCCTGGCCCGGCACGTTAGAGCAGGTCAACAGCCAGGGGTCGAGCGAGTAGCTGCTGTTGGCGATGCGCAGGTGCTGCTGCGCTGCCCACATGAAGCCGCAGACGGCGTACTCCGGGTAGATGAAGCCGCCGTCGTCGACCACTTTCACCGAGGCCAACCGCACGCCAGGCGCCACTCCGGTAATGCCGTGGCCGTCGTCAGCTGCTGCGATGATGCCGGCCACGTGGGTGCCGTGCATGGACGTGGTGGGGCTCCACGCGGCTGAAGACTGATCCGGCTTGCCGGACAGGCAGCCCGCTGAGCGGGTCGGGTCGACCGCGGCCGCCAGATCCGGATGTGTCGCGTCCACCCCGGCGTCCAGCACACCGACCAGCACCTCCGGTCGACCTCGGTTGATCAACCTGGCTTGTGGTGCATGGATCATCTCCATGTCCCACTGCTCAGCTGAGCGGTCGGCGCTGAGCTGTTGCGCCGCCGCAGGCAGGCGCGCGGCGGTGAGCGGCATTACCGGGCTGGCCATCTCCGCCGGAGAGCCGGCTGCCTCGGCTTGTGCGCTGTAGGCGCGAGCGGCTCCGAACCGGGCGACGAATCGCGGGTCAGCGGATGTGGCGATGCCCACTGCGATCTGCGGGTAGTAGGCGGTGCTGCTGCCACACGCTCCGTGGACCGCTTGCTGCGCGGTCCGTTCGGGTGTCCCGAAATCGAACAGCACCACATAACGCAGCTGCCGGCCGGTGGACGTGCACTCCGGCGCCCGGCCGATAGCCGAAGACGGCAGGCCGGCCAGCGTGAGCACGGTTGCCACGATCGCGGCAACCCGCAGGAGGCGAAGCAATACCCGAAACCTCCGGGTGGACGGGGCGTTTCGGCCGCGACCCTATGACCCCCCGCATGACGCCCCGCGTGCGGGGCATGCGGGGCGTCTCATGGGTGGCGGTCGGTGCTAGAACACTGTCAGGCAGTCACGACGAGCGGAGCTCCATGAAGGTCCGGTTACGCTACGCCAAGCGGGGGAAGTTGCGTTTCGCCTCGCACCGGGACGTCGCCAGAGCTTTCGAACGCGCATTGCGGCGTACGGGCTTGCCGGTGGCGTACTCCCAAGGTTTCAGCCCGCACCCCAAGGTGTCCTGGGTGGGCGCCGCGCCCACCGGGGCGGCTAGCGAGGCGGAGTACGTCGAAATCCAGTTCCAGGAGCAGCTTGACCCGGAGCTCGTCTGCGCAAAGCTCGATGCAGCGCTACCTGACGGGCTCGCCATCCTCGAGGGCGTGCTGGCTGGCCCAGGGGGGCTCACCGAGCGGATGACGGCCAGCGCCTGGCGGATCGAGGTCCGCGGCGTAACCGCACCGCAGCTCCGGCAAGCGGTGCGAGCGCTGCTCGCGGCCCCGGAAGCATTGGTGGAACGCGTCACCAAGACCGGCCGACGTTCGATCGACGCTCGGGCCGCGATCGTCTCCTTGGATGTCGAAGATTGTCCGAGCGTGCCGCCTGTGCCCGATCAGCTCAGCGGGTGTGGGATACTCATTGCGGTCGTACGACAGGTCAGCCCTGCGGTGCGACCCGACGATGTGCTGAGCGCGCTCGGCGCCGTCGGCGGGGTTCCGTCGGCGGTGCTCGCGAAAGCGATCCGGACTGCGCAAGGCTGGCTTGACGATGACGGGGGTCTCGTCGATCCGCTCATGGCGGACCGGGTAACCGCCCGGACGGCTTTGATGGAGTCTGACGATGGGTCGAATCAGCACGACGTTGCGGACATGCCGGCGGACCGCTGAAAGACCGCGGAGCTGCCGGTGACGGACAGGATTGCCACCGCCGAACTCGGCGGCGGATGACGCACAGGGTCCCTGCGCGGCCGCGTCCCGGCATACGGGAAGCGCCCGGGGGCTGGAGGAGTTGAATGACGAACACGACAACGCCCGCCGGAGGCCTCGGCGGGCGGACAGCCGCATCCGCGAGTACGCCGCCCAACGGGCCTGATCTTGCCGCCACGTTACCGGATAGATTGCGGGTGCATGCGCTGGCGAAGTTGCTGGCGGTGAGTAGCAAGGACGTCATGGCAGTCCTGGGTGACCTGGGCGTCGCCGTGCGTAGTGCGCAGTCCAGCATCGACCGCGAGACGGCCGTACGCGCACTGCAGGTGTTGCTGCCAGAACCGGGGCCGGACTTGGCGGAGATCGACGAGGTGGCTCAGCAAGGTGCACCGGAGACACCCCTGCCGCCGCCGCTGCATGCGCCTCGAATGCAGGAGTCAGATGTGGCGGCTCGGCTGCCGGTCTTCAACTCCGCAGCACCGGTATTCCTGCCGCCAGCTCCGCAACCTACGGGGGTCGAGCTGTTCGATCTTGACACCGATCTCGAGGACGATGCCGGTCCAGACGAGAACGGGGTCGATGAGGCGGATACCGACGGCGGTACACGGCGACGCCGGCGGCGCGGTCGGCGTGGCCGTGGCCGTGGTAGGGCCAGCAATGACCTCGACGACGGCTCCAACGAACAGGATTCGAGCAGCGACCAGGACGACGACCACGACTCCTCCGAGGAGCCCGTCGAGGGCCGCGCGACCCAGGACGGTTCGGCGGAGGAGCTCGCGGAGGGTACGGCGCGGCGACGCCGTCGCCGCAGACGTCGGCGCGACGGCAGCGATGAGGAGCCGCTCATCGGCGAAGATGACCCACCCGACACGGTCGTGCACGTCCGGGACAGCAAGGCTGCCCCGCTGGTCGAGGATGAGGTCCAGTCCATCCGCGGTTCCACCCGGTTGGAAGCCAAGCGGCAGCGCCGGCGCGACGGCAGGGAGGCCGGTAGGCGGCGGGTAGCCATCCTGTCCGAATCGGAATTCCTCGCCCGGCGCGAGGCCGTGGAGCGCACCATGGTCGTGCGCGAGCGCCCGGAGCGCACCCAGATCGCGGTGCTCGAAGATGACATCCTCGTCGAGCACTTTGTCACCACGTCGGGCTCTGGCTCGCTGGTTGGTAATGTCTATCTGGGCAGGGTGCAGAACGTGCTGCCCTCCATGGAAGCCGCCTTCGTGGACATCGGCCGGGGCCGCAACGCGGTGCTCTATGCCGGCGAAGTGGACTGGGACGCGGCCGGGCTGGAAGGCAAGGCGCGCCGCATCGAGCAGGCACTCTCCAGCGGAGATTGCGTGGTAGTGCAGGTCACCAAGGACCCGGTGGGTCACAAGGGCGCCCGGTTGACCACGCAGATCAGCCTGCCCGGCCGGTTTTTGGTATACGTGCCGGGCGGTCGGGCCACTGGAATAAGCCGCAAGCTGCCCGACACGGAGCGTAAGCGTCTCAAAGAGGTGCTCAAGCGGATCGTCCCCGACGATGCCGGCGTGATCATCAGGACCGCGTCGGAAGGTGTCAGCGAGGAAGAGCTGTCCCGCGACGTCCGCCGGTTGCAGGCGCAGTGGGAGGTCATCCTTAACAAGGCAGGGGCTTCCCAAGACGGCTCCGGGAATAAGGCCACCGCACCAGAGTTGCTGTACGAGGAACCCGATCTGCTGGTCAAGGTGGTCCGGGACCTGTTCACCGAGGATTTCCGCGAGCTGGTCGTGCAGGGCGACGATGCGTGGGACACCGTCGAGGGTTACGTCCGCCACGTCGCCCCGGACCTGATGCCCCGGGTGCGCCGACACGTCGGCACAGACGACGTGTTCGCCGAGTTCCGGATCGATGAGCAGATCACCAAGGCGCTGGACCGCAAAGTGTGGCTGCCCTCCGGTGGTTATCTGATCATCGACCGCACCGAGGCGATGACCGTGATCGACGTCAACACCGGCAAATTCACCGGATCCGGTGGGAACCTCGAAGAGACCGTCACCCGCAACAACCTGGAGGCCGCCGAGGAGATCATCCGCCAGCTCCGGCTCCGCGACATCGGCGGCATCATCGTCATCGACTTCATCGACATGGTGCTCGAGTCGAACCGGGACTTGGTGCTACGCCGGCTGACCGAATGCCTGGGCCGGGATCGCACCCGGCATCAGGTCGCCGAGGTCACGTCGTTGGGTTTGGTGCAAATGACCCGCAAGAAGGTCGGTACCGGGTTACTGGAGGCCTACTCCAGCATCTGTGAACATTGCAAGGGCCGCGGCGTACTGGTTTCCGCCGAGCCGGTTAGCGTACGCAACCAGCCGGTGCCTAGCAGCCCGTCAACGGTGGCACCGTCGGGTACGAGGGACTCCGGCACGGTGAACGGCCGCCGGTCCCGGTCTCGCGGGCGTGGCTCCTCAGGCGCTTCCGCCGGTGCAGATCAGGTGATCACCCCGACGCCGGATGCGGGGGAGGTAGCAACCGTGCCGGCACCGACCGACGGTGCGCACCCCACGCCGGTGCCGGATGGCGCCGCCCCGGCGGCACCCCCAGCTGCGGACCATCAGGGATCCCCGGCCACTGACGCGCCGAGTGTGCCTGCGCAACTTGCGCCGCGAACGGTAACGCGCCGCCGCCGGACCGCCTCCCGGCCCGCTGGGCCTCCCTCCACCGACTTACCGGACAGTGTCGACTCGGCCGCACCGGCGATTCGCGGAACCGCACATGAGGTCAGGACCCCGGTTTGACCCATCCTGATGGCGGGTCGTACCCTCATGGGCGCGGCCCGCCAGTTCGGCGGGCCGAGGTCTGTGAGCGCAATGTGCATATGCCTGTTGCGGGTCGGCAGCCTCAGCCTTGCTCAGTCCATGCGAATCGAACAACCAGGAGTACCACCCGATGTACGCGATCGTGAAAACGGGCGGCAAGCAGTACAAGGTCGCCGTGGGGGACGTCGTCGAGGTGGAACGGCTGCCTGGCGAGCCGGGGACCGAAGTCAGCCTCCCGGCAGTGCTGCTGGTTGACGGCCCCACGGTGACCGCCGACGCGGCCGCTCTCGGTGCGACCTCGGTGCGCGGCAGGGTCGTCGCGCAGGTTAAGGGACCAAAAATCCGGATACACAAGTTCCGGAACAAGACCGGCTACCACAAGCGTCAGGGTCATCGCCAACAGCTGACCCGCGTTGAGGTTACCGGCATTAATCGCTGACCGTCTGCGTTGCCGCTAGCAAGTAGCCGTGGAAGACCTGAAAGACACTGACGAGGGTGTGAGCACCAATGGCACACAAAAAAGGCGCCTCCAGCTCCCGGAATGGCCGTGACTCAAACGCTCAGCGGCTAGGCGTGAAACGTTTCGGCGGGCAGATGGTCAACGCAGGCGAGATCCTCGTCCGGCAACGCGGCACGAAGTTCCACCCGGGTGTGCATGTCGGCCGTGGTGGCGATGACACCCTGTTCGCCCTCGAAGCGGGCTCGGTCCGGTTCGGTACCAAGCGCGGGCGCAAGACCGTCAACATCGTCCCGGCCGAGGCCTGATCCCGGCCCACACGACCCACCCGACGAGGGGCGGGACCGGCGAGGACCGGCCCGCCCCTCGTCGGCGTTGCGGTGAGCGATCGCGAGCGAACTGAAGGAATGCAGACGTGTCCCGATTTGTGGATCGAGTGGTGATTTCCGTCGCCGCCGGCGACGGCGGTCACGGCTGCACGTCGGTACACCGGGAGAAGTTCATGCCGCTGGGTGGCCCGGACGGTGGAAACGGCGGCCGCGGCGGTGACGTGCTGCTGGTGGTAGATCCCGGCGTGCACACCCTCCTCGACTTCCATTACCGCCCAGTTGCCAAGGCTTCCAGCGGCAAGCCGGGGCAGGGTGGCCACCGCAATGGCGCTGACGGCGAAGACCGTGAACTGCGCGTACCGGACGGCACCGTGGTGCTTACCCCCGATGGAGAGGTGCTGGCTGACCTGGTGGGGCAGGGCACCCGATTCGTCGCTGCGGCTGGCGGCAAGGGCGGGTTGGGCAATGCCGCGCTAGCCTCCAAGGCCCGCAAAGCGCCAGGATTCGCCCTGCTCGGCGAGCCGGGTGAGACCCGTGAGTTGGTGCTGGAACTGAAGTCGGTGGCTGATGTCGGGCTCATCGGCTTCCCCTCAGCAGGCAAGTCATCCCTGGTGTCGGTGCTCTCAGCGGCCCGCCCCAAGATCGCTGACTACCCGTTCACCACGTTGGTGCCCAACCTCGGTGTCGTCAGCGCAGGGGAAACCGTGTTCACCGTCGCCGACGTTCCCGGCTTGATTCCGGGCGCCAGTCACGGCAAGGGACTGGGCCTGGAATTCCTGCGGCATATCGAACGCTGCGCCGTGCTGGTGCATGTGGTGGACTGTGCGACGGTGGCCCCCGGCCGCGACCCACTGTCCGACGTGGATGCCTTGGAACACGAACTCGCGGCCTACACCCCGACGCTAGGCGGCGATCTGGCGTCCCGTCCGCGGTTGGTTGTACTCAACAAGGTGGATGTTCCGGATGCCCGGGAGCTGGCGGAGCTAGTGAGACCTGAGTTCGCCGCCCGCGGGCTGGCGGCGTACTGCGTGTCCACGGTGACCACCGAGGGGCTGCGTGAACTGCGTTTCGCGCTCGCCGCGGCCGTGCGCCGGCACCGGAAGTCACTGCCGCCCGCTGAACCAACCCGGGTGGTGGTGCGCCCAGCGGCCGTTGACGAGTCCAGCTTCGACATCATCCCTGATCCCCACCGACCCGGCGGGTTCATTGTTCGCGGCGCCCGCCCGCAGCGCTGGGTGCGGCAGACCAACTTCGACAACGCCGAGGCGGTCGGCTACCTGGCCGACCGGCTGGCCCGGCTCGGCGTGGAGGAGGCTCTGGCTGGTGCCGGTGCCCGGCCGGGATGCCCGGTCACCATCGGCGAGGTGACCTTTGACTGGGAGCCGGCCACGCCGGCCGGAGCGGTCGCTCGGTTGGGTGCACGAGGGACGGACTGGCGGTTGGATCGCGACGAGCGCATCAGCGCGGCGCAGCGCAAGGCCGCCCGGCGCGCTCGACGGGAACCCAGCGGTGATGATCAGGGCGAGCCGGTGTGAGCTCCACCCGGCAGGCCGTGGCGCGGGCCCGGTATCTGGTGGTAAAGGTCGGCTCGTCATCACTCACCACCGAGGCTGGCGGGTTGGACCGGGCCCGGTTGGACTTCCTGGTGGACGCGTTCGCTGCCCGTGTGGCGACCGGGACCCAGCTGATCCTGGTCTCCTCGGGCGCCATCGCCGCTGGGCTCGCACCGTTGGGTCTGCGTTCCCGGCCCCGGGATCTGGCCACCCAACAGGCCGCCGCCAGCGTCGGGCAGCTCGTGCTCGGGCATGCTTATACCGAATCCTGGACGCGGTACGGCCGCACGGTGGGCCAGGTGCTGCTGACTTCCGATGACGTGGTTCGGCGGGCGCATTACCGCAATGCGCAGCGCACGTTCGCGCGGTTGCGCGGCCTAGGTGTGGTACCAGTGGTCAACGAGAATGACACCGTGGTCACCGACGAGATCCGCTTCGGGGACAATGACCGGCTGGCTGCCCTCGTTGCGCACCTGGTGGGGGCCGACGCTTTGGTGCTGCTCTCCGATGTTGACGGGCTGTACGACAGTGATCCCCGGCTTGGCGCGGCCCGCCTGGTTGCAGAGGTGGCGGGTCCAGTTGATCTGCGGGGTGTACAGGTCGGCTCCGGTGGCGCGCTGGGCACCGGAGGCATGGTTTCCAAGCTCGATGCCGCAACGCTGGCCTCCCGAGCTGGGGTGCCGGTGCTGCTGGCGGCTGCGGCGCAAGTTGCGCGCGCGTTGGGGCGGGCAGATGTTGGCACCGCCTTCGCACCCACCGGAGCGCGGCTGTCGGCCCGCCGGTTCTGGTTGGGTCATGCTGCCGGCGCGGCCGGCCGGCTCCGGCTCGACGATGGTGCGGTCGCCGCGGTGGTGCACCGTCGACGTTCGCTGCTCGCCGCCGGCATCACTGGCGTTGAGGGTGACTTCGAGGCCGGTGACGTGGTTGAGTTGATCGACCGGCGAGGTGTTGTGGTCGCGCGCGGAATGGTCGGCTTCGATGCCGCAGAGCTGCCAGAATTGATCGGCCGCTCCACCCGCGACCTGCCCCCCGAGCTGCGCCGCGAAGTCGTACACGCCGACGACCTCGTCCCCCTCTGAGCTCCCTTGGCGTGTCGAGCTCTCCTGCACGGCGTGTCGAGCTCTCCTGGACCGTGTGTCGCGCTCTCCTGCCCGGCTCACCAAAGCGCGACACACCGTGCACCACGACATGACACATCTTGCACCACGACAGGACACACCGTGCACCACGACACGACACACCGTGCACCACGACGCGACACGCGGAGCGTGGGGACGCGACACGCGGTGGGTAGGCTGACATCTCGTGCAGTCGCGAGTGGATCGAGTGGATGCAGACCCGAGCGCCTCCGATGTCGGGGCCGCCGAAGTGGTCGCTGAGTGTGCACAGCGGGCGCAGCGCGCCGCACCCGCCTTGGCCGCCGCCTCCGATGAGACGATCAACGCGGCGCTGGACGCCATGGCGCAGCGGCTGACCGCCTCGGCGATGAAGGTGCTTGCCGCTAATGCCGCCGATATCGCGGCCGCTGAGCACTCCGGGATGACGCAGGCGCTGATCGACCGGCTCCGGCTGGGCCAACCGCGGCTCACCGACATGGCAGACCAGCTCACCTTGCTCGCGCGAGTGCCTTTCCCACCGCGGGACCGGGTGCTGGAAGACCGGCCAGACGGGTTGCGCCTCATCGAGCGCCGCCGTCCGGTCGGAGTGGTGGGGGCCACCTTCGAGGCCCGCCCGAATGTCACCGTAGATGTCGCTTCCCAGCTGGTGAAGTCCCGCAACGCCGGGGTGCTGCGCACGGGATCGGCGGCGCTGCGATCCGCGCTCGCGCTCACCGAGCACGTGATTTCGCCGGCGCTAGCCGACGCCGGGATGGACCCCGCCGCCGTGCAACTGATTCCCGATCCACGCCGGGGCAGCGCCGTCGCCCTCGTCCAGCAACCCGAGCTGATCCCGCTGGTCATCGTGCGCGGCAGTGGGCAGACCACTCGGATGCTGGCCGCGGAGGGAGCCCGCTACGGGGTGCGGGTGCTAGCCCATGCCGACGGCGGGGGGGTGCTCTACGTCGATTCCGCCGCAGACCCCGAGCTCGCCGTGGAGCTGCTGATAGCCGGTCTCGACCGGCTGGGTGTCTGCAACCGGGTCAACCTCCTGTTGATCGCCGACAGCACGCCCGCTGAGTTGTACGACGCCTTGCTCGCCGCTGCCCGCCAGCGTGGAATTGCGCTGTCGCTGGCGCCCCACTCGCACCCGCTGGGGCACGAATGGGCGCTGGATACCGGCCGTGAGGCGACGCTGACGGTGAGCCGGGTGACCGGTCCGCAGCACGCCGCCCGGGTGGCCAACCAGGAGACTTCCGGCCTGGCCGCGACGATCGTCACCACCGACGAATCTGCTGCCCAGCAGTTCCTGGAGAGCTATGTCGGCACCGGCGTCTTCTGGAATGCCAGCACCCGCTTGCTCGATGGTTTCAAGCTGCGGCGGGTGCCCGAGACGGGAATCAACGTGGACCGGGTGCCCGGGCCGCGCGGACCGGTGACGTTTGAAGATCTGTACCTTCGGCAGTACGTCGTCATCCCGCAGGAGTGGTCTTCCGGATAAGGTCGAGATAGCCGGCGATGGCCAGCGCGACCAACGTCCACACCAATGCCTGCAACACCCAGGTGACAACGGTGAATGTTTGACCGACAGGGCTGGTCGTGTCGAAATCGCACCGGTTGCTGATAGCTACGGGTGCTAGGGGCAGGCTGCGATCGATACCTACCCCAATCTGTTCCACCGTGGAGCACGGCGAGTTCGGATCACGGGTAAGGCTAGTGTGCGCGGTCACGAAGCGGCCGGGACCGATCGAGGTATGCCCGGCGGCGGCCCCCAGCCCTCCCGCGATCATCAGCACGAGCAGCAAGGCGAGGACAGCGCGGCTGCTGCGGTAGCCGTACCCGGCGAGCGCTCCCCACAGCCGGTGAGCGATCTTGCGCAGCGGGCCACCGAGCTCGCCGCGGTGGTAACGATCCTGCTGCTGCGCGATAAGGACTTCCCGCGCCGTGGATTCCTGGCCACTGGCTCGCAGAGCGGCGACCAGCTGCTGGTAAGGCTGGGGTTGATAATCACGGGTGTGGTAAACGATCAAGTGTAGCCACTCGCGCCAATCGACCCCATGAAGCGATGTGTAGGCCAGCCCTGACATCGTCAACTGATGTGTCGCCGAATCACAGCTCTTTACGGCGCCTTGCGGGCAGATGACCTGTGCCGGCAGGAACAGGTGCTTGGCTGCGGCATCTTCCAGATCGAGGACCGGTCCCGCCGGGTTGGTGAGTTTCGCGTGGCTGAGGTTGAGCTGTCCGCTGACGCGGGCATCAGGGAACCGCACGGCGCCATCCGGGCAGTGCCCGGTGGCGGTCAGGCCCTCGGCGAACATGTCGCTCTCGACTTGGAGATGGTCGCCGATGAGGGCATGCCCGGCCTGGTTGGTCAGTTTGGCGTTGCTGAGGTTGAGCTGTCCCCTGATGTGCGCGTCTGCTAACCGCACTGCGCTGTCTGGGCAGTGCCCGGTGGCGGTCAGGCCCTCAGCGAACATGTCGCTGTCGACCCGGAGATGGTCGCCGATGAGCGCGGGCCCGGCCGGGTTGGTCAGTTCGGCACCATCGAGATTGAGCTGCCCACTGATGTGTGCATCCGGTAGCCGCAGCACGCTGTCGTCGCCGTACCCATTGCCCGTGAACCCGTCGAGGAATACCCCACCGGAGACGTCGAGGTGGTCTCCGATGAGCGCCGGGCCGCCGGGATTAATCAGCGTCGCGCCATCCAGGTTGAGTTGGCCGCAGATGTGCGCGCCGGGCAGCCGCACCGCGCCGCGTTCGTAGTGGCCGGTCGCGGTGAAACCTTCGGCGAGCACTAACCCGCCTGCTACGTGCATCCCGTCGGCGATAAAAGCAGGTCCGGCCTGATTCGTCAGCTCGGCGCCGTTGAAGTTGAGCTGACCAGCGACGCGCGCGCCGGGCAGCCGCACGGCGCCGAGCTCGCCAGATCCGGTGGCGACGAAGCCGCCGCCGAAGACGTCGCCGTCGACGTGGAGCCCATCGCCGATAAGCGCAGGTCCAGCGTCGTTGCTCAGCCTGGCGCCGTTGAAGTTGAGCTGGCCTTTGATGTGCGCACCGAGTAGCCGTACTGCGCCGTTGTCATCATCTCCGGTGGCTGTGAAGCCATCACCGAGCAACACATCGCCATCGACTTGAAGACCGTCACCGTCTAGCACCGACAGCTGCGAACCCGCCAGAGTCAACCACGGCAACCGGGCACTGACCAGGAGCACGGGATGCTCGAAAAAACAGTTCCGCAGCTCGAGGCCCACCACGGCCGGAACGTGGGTGAAATCGAGGGTTCCGGTGATCCGGGCGCCATGCAGGCGTACGCCCAACGGGTCAAGGGGTTCACCGCTGCGGCCCAGCACCAACTCCCGCAGCAGCTCGGCCCGGACGCTGTACCGCGGGTCATCCGTGGCAGCCAGCTGCTCGACAGTGAGTTTGCTCCACTCAACTACGCAGCCGGATCCCAAGGCGTCGATCAGCGCGAGTTCTCTGGACGAGATCTCGCTGGGGCTTCTGCTCGCCACGACTGTCCCCACCGCCGGTTGCTTAGTGAAGCGCAGGCCTACTGAAGTGAACGTTCAGCTTATCTCCGCGGGAGGCGATCAGGGGCGACTCGCCTAGGCTGCGCCCATGTCCGGCCGGCGACTCGGGGTCATGGGTGGCACCTTCGACCCAATCCATCACGGCCACCTTGTGGCCGCCAGTGAAGTGCAAGCCCGTTTCGGGCTGGACGAAGTCGTGTTCGTCCCCACCGGGATCCCGTGGCAGAAAGACGAGCGCAAGGTCAGCCCTGCTGAAGACCGCTACCTCATGACAGTCATCGCCACCGCGTCCAACCCGCGATTCTCCACCAGCCGGGTGGATATCGACCGCCACGCTCCGACGTACACCGTCGACACCTTGACCGACCTACGCGCCGAATTTCCCGATCACGAAATGTACTTCATCACGGGCGCGGATGCGCTGGCGCAAATCTTGTCCTGGAAGCGCGTTGACGAGCTGTTCGACCTCGCTCATCTGGTGGGGGTGACCCGCCCCGGATTTCACCTCGATGGCAACCATTTGCCTGGCCGGCCAGTGAGCTTGGTGGAAGTACCTGCGATGGCGATTTCGTCGACAGATTGTCGTCACCGGGTACGGCACGGCCTACCCGTCTGGTACTTGGTGCCGGATGGCGTGGTGCAATATATCAACAAGCGCAGCCTGTACCGCGCAGCATACGGCTGACCAGCTAAGATAGTGTCGGCCGGGATCCCGGGTACAACATCGGTACAACTCGCCGTCACTGATTCGGCCTGACGGCAGCGGCTGACGACTGCGATCCGAGCGCCGCGTCGACGAGCGTTCGCGTCCGATCGAGAGCATCCGGCCACTCATGTGCGTAGGTGTTCAAGGTGATCATCGGTGTGCTATGTCCGAG
>DASQVU010000451.1:0-2297 GCA_035640615.1 Pseudonocardiaceae bacterium | reverse complement strand
CCCGGAAGCTTCGTGTTGACCTGATCGCGGTGTATGGCTTCGCCCGGACCGTGGACGACCTCGGTGACGAAGCCGCAGGTAACCGCACTGCGCTGCTCGAAGCGTTCCGCGCGGATCTGGCCTCGGTGTGGGAAACCGGGCAATGCACGCAGCTGAGGGAGGGCGCCATATCGAGCTCGACGACCTGGTGCCCGAGATCGTAGCCCGCTTGCCGATCATCCTGGCCGAGGTTCGGGAGATGCTCGCCGAGCAGTGCCCCGACTACGCAGGGTTTCTCACCGAGGAGTTCGAGGAGGTCCTCACCGCGTCAGAGGGCTTCATCGCCCGGCTGGTCGGCCTGGCGGAGCGGGACCCGTCGACGATCGCACCCCAGCTGGCCTCCGGGGTGGAGCACGCCATCTTCGAGGAGATCGGCCGGATCCACTATGACCAGCAGCAGGACGTGGCACACCTGCTGGCCGCATACCGGACCGGCGCCGCGGTGGCTTGGCGCCACGTCTCCGACACCGCGCTGCAGCTCGGTGTCCCCGTCGAGACCATCGCAGGTCTGGCCGCCGTCATCTTCGCCGCCGTGGAGCAGCTGTCGGCGTCATCGCTGCGCGGATATGAGCGGGCCCAGACGACCGCCGAGCACGCGCACGAAAAGCTGCGTAACGAGTTGGCCGAGCTGCTGCTGTCGGACCGCTGCGACACGGCCGCACTGCGGACCGCCGCCGCGCGCGCCGGATGGACCCTGCCCCGCCACGCCGCGGTAGTGTTGATCAGTCCGGACAACGAGGTGGGACGGGTGCTGCTGGACCGTTTGGATCATTCCTGCCTGCAACTGCGCCGGCCGCAGATGCTGGTGACCATCGTGCCGGACCCAGAGGGCCCGGGGCGGCGCAAGCGGCTGGCGACCGCGCTGCGCGGAGCCGGAGCCGTGGTCGGTGTCACGGTGCCGCTAGATCGGTTACCGGCCAGCATGGGCCTGGCTGAGCACGCGCTTCGCCTGAAGCACGTGCTGGGTGATGATCCGCTGTTCGTCGATGAGCACCTCGACGCGATGCTGGTGCACCACGACGACCGGCTGCTGGCCGCGTTGCGCCAGCAGTACCTGGCTCCGCTCGCGGCGCTGCGCGAGGGCACCCGCGACCGGCTGTCCGAGACCCTCAAGTCCTGGCTGATGAACATGGGCAACCGCAAGGCGGTGGCCGACGAGCTGCACGTGCACCCGCAGACGGTGCGCTACCGGTTGGACCGGCTACGCGAGCTGTTCGGTGCTGCGCTGGACGATCCGGCAACGCGCGCCGCGCTGCTGCTGGCGCTGGCCTGGGGACCGGCCGTCACCGAAACCGACCCGTTGGCGCAGCACGGGCAACCTCAATGAGCCAGCCGGGGCCACCTCAGCGGCTGCTCGTGGTCAGCGCCGACATCGGCGAAGGTCACAACGCCACCGCCCGAGCGGTGGAGGAGCGGGCCCGCCGGTTGTGGCCCGGCTGCCAGATCCGCCGGGTGGACACCCTGGAACTGATGGGCCGCGGGGTCGGCCCGGGTTTCCGCTGGATCTACCGGGTGAACGTGGACACCACCCCGTGGCTGTACGACTTCTTCTACCGCGCTCTGTGGCGCTACCCGTGGTTCGCCGACGCGTCCTGCCGGTTTACCGGGGTGTGGAGCGGTATCCGGCTGGCGCCGCTCATCGACGAGTACCGGCCGGATCTGGTGATCTCGACGTACCCGCTGGGCACCGGGGGGTTGGACTGGATCCGGCGCCGCGGCGGCCTGAACGTACCGGTCGCGGCGATCATCTCCGATTTCGCGCCGCACCCGTTCTGGGTCTACTCCGAGGTTGACCTGCACTATGTGGCCAGCGACGCCAGCCTGCGGGCGATGTACCGGGCCCGGCCGGACGCGCGAGGCGCGGTTGGGGCACCCCCGGTGGTCGCCGCCTTCGCGCCCACCGACAAGGCCAGTGCCAGGCGACGGTGCGAGCTGCCCGAGGACCGGCTGGTCGTGCTGGTGTCCTGCGGGTCTTTGGGGTTCGGCTCGGTGGAACGCGCGGTCGATGCCGCCCTGGCCGCCGCCCCGGATATCTGCGTGGTGGTGGCGTGCGGCCGCAACGAGGCGCTGCGGGCCCGGCTGGCCGCGCGCGCCCGGTCGCTGGGTCAGCTGCGGCTGGTACCGCTGGGCTGGACGGACCAGATGCCGACGCTGACCGCGGCCGCCGACGTGGTCGTGACCAATGCCGGCGGTGCCACCGCACTAGAGGCGGTGGCGTGCGGGCGCGCGGTGGTGATGTTCGAACCGATCGCCGGGCA
>DASQVU010000450.1:0-2664 GCA_035640615.1 Pseudonocardiaceae bacterium | reverse complement strand
AGACCCCCGCGGCCATCAGCATGGTTTGGCCAGGGACAGGCGCACCGAAGCTTTCGATGAACAGGAAGCCGAAGACCGCCAGGTAACCGTATGAGTCGAGGATCGGGACCAGCCAGGCAAACACTCCCGGCAGCTCTGGAGCCACCCCACCACCTCCCCGGTCACGGGGCGCCTCGACTGCGCAATCCGCTGCGGCTGCCAACATTACCCGCCGGCCGTCAGACCGTTGGGATGCGCCGCCTGGTTCTGACCGGTTAGCTCATGAAGCCTTGCGCTTGATGGCGGAAACGCTGCGCTGTAACGCCTCAAGCAGGTCCGACATCTCGGTGGGCTCGGGCGGTTCAGCCTCGGTGACGATCTCCTGACCGCGGCGCTTGTCATCGATGAGCCGTTCCACCCGCTCGGTGTAGGTGTCGTGGTAGTCCTGCGGGTGCCACGGCCCGCTCATCGATTCGATCAACGTCTTGGCCATGTCTAGTTCCTTACCGCTCGCCAGTTTGCGGTCCGGAAGGTTCTCGAGCTCGTCGGTGGGGTTGCGGATCTCGTCGGCAAAGAACAGGGTGTGCAGCGCGAGCACCCCCTCGTCGGCGCGGATCGCTGTGAGGTACTCCTTTCCGCGCATCACGAAGGTGGCGATGCCGGCGCGATTGGTCCGCGCCATGGCCTCCAGGAGCAGTCCGTAGGGCCGGGTGTATTCCTCCCCGGCGGGGGCGAGCCAGTAGGTCTTCTGGAAATGGACCGGATCGATCTCGTTCAGGTCGACGAAGCTGGTGATATCGATGCTGCGCGAGCGACCGGGTGCAACGGCGTCCAGCTCGTCCGGCTCCACAATCACGTAGTCACCGCCGCCCACTTCTGCGCCCTTGACGATGTCGGCGTAGTCGACTTCCTCACCGGTCCGCTCGTTGATCCGCTGGTACCGGATGCGGTCGGCGGTGCCCCGCTGGAACTGGTGGAAGTGGATAGTGTGATCTTCGGTCGCGCTGTACAGCCCGACCGGGATCGACACCAGCCCGAAATTGATTGAGCCGCTCCAGATAGCCCGTGCCATGGCGGTTCACCTCCTGACGTCAAGTACCCCGCTTGGACTTATTTCACCCGCTGCCGTGCTGGTCAAGCTGGCGTTGGAGATCGTGTACCCGGCGCTGCGCGTCCCGAGCCGCACGGTCCGCTGATTCGAAGTCCCGCCGCGCGGCGAGTGCCCGACCGCGGGTATCGCGCTCGGTCCGCTCGGCGGCATCCAGGCGCGCACGCAGCTCCTGCAGCGCCGTGGCCGCTTCCTGTGTCGCCTGCTCGGCCTCGGTCAGCGCGCGCTGCGCCGCATCGCGGGCAGTATCGGCCTCGGTTGCTTCCTGGCGCGCGCGGTCCAATTCCTCGCGCAGGCGATCACTGCTGTGGACATCGCCGGTACTCAGGGTGGCCGGGGCGGTTCCGGCGAACAGTTCGGTGGCGGCGTCGGCGGGATCCAAAGCCGACGTCAACCGCCCCCGGGCCAGCGCCTGTGCCGCCGCAGAGCTGTTCACCGCCGCCGTGAAGGTATTGCTCAACTCGCGGCTGACTGCCTCGCTAGCCGGGTGCCCAGCTCCGCGGGCCAGCGCCTGCGCCTGCTGGACCAGCCCGTGCACCAGCTGGTGACGCTGTGTCGAGAGCCGGCGCAGCTCCTCCCCCTGCAACCGGTGCTGCGCCTCGCGCAACCCGTCGCCCAATTTGACCAGCGCGCGGATCTCTTCAGGTTGCTCTCGCACCAGCTGGTTGGCTATCCACGCCGCTGTGGACGGCCGGCGCAGCGCGCCGATCTGCTCGGCCAGCTCACGATGGCCCTGTTCGCGGGCCCGTTGTGCGGCGGCGTTGCGGGCTTGCGTGAATTCGTCGCGAGGTAGCGCATACAGCTCGTCGGCCACCGATTCGAAGTCCACCCCAACTCACCTTACCGGTGGGCCGGTGGTGCCCACCTATCCCCTTGATCTCGCATGCGATCAGTGGCCGTCGCCTCTTACCGGGCGGGCTGCCGGCCATCGAGCCCGGTGCCTACCTGGAATTGCCGCCGCAAATCTCCGCGTCTGCCGACAGCAAGGTCTGCACCACCAGCCGAGTGCTGGCCGTCACCACCGCACTGGCGGGCACCGCTCGCGCACTTTCCTCTGATGTAGCTAGTCGCGATCCGGGGAAGGCTTCCGTCGTGCAGACCTTTTTGCCCTACCCGGATTTCGCCGCCAGTGCAGCGGTCCTCGACGACCGGCGGCTGGGCAAGCAACGCGTCGAGGCTCTCCAGGTCTTGCGAGCCGTGACGCGGGAGGCCTATGGCTGGAAGCACCATCCCGTGGTGCGCATGTGGATGGGATACCCGGAGGCCGTCGCGGCCTACGGGCTGACGATCTGCGACGAGTGGGTGCGTCGCGGGTGCGCCGATACCTGCGCTGCGACAATTCGAACTGATCTCGCCGAGGCCGGCCTGCCACCGCCGCGCAGCCAGGCGGAGCTAGTCCGGGTGTGCAACGTCCCGGCCTGGCTCGGCGACAGCCGCTTGCACCGCAGTCACCAGGCCGCGCTGGTGCGCAAGGACCCCGAGTATTACCAGCCGCTGTTCCCCGACGCCGATCGCGAGCTGCCCTACTTCTGGCCTACCCGGGCGGATTAACCCGCTCAGAAATGTCGGCATTGGCA
>DASQVU010000449.1:0-6393 GCA_035640615.1 Pseudonocardiaceae bacterium | reverse complement strand
ACCACAGACCCGACGACAAAAGCGGCCACCAGGCCCCCGACAACGCTGCGGACAGACACTGATCGTGGCCAGGGTGGTGGTGCTCGCCGGCGGCGTAGGGGGCGCCAGGTTCCTGCTCGGGCTCAAGGCCGCACTGGGCCTGCCCCCGATTGGCCCCCCAGCCGGCTCGCCGGCTGATACTGGCGCCGAGCACGACATCACCGCGGTGGTCAACACTGGGGACGACATCTGGCTACACGGGCTGCGCATCTGCCCGGATCTCGACACCTGCATGTACACCCTGGGTGGGGGGATCGATACCGAGCGTGGCTGGGGACGCGCCGGGGAGACGTGGGTGGTCAAGGCGGAGCTCGCCCGCTACAGGGCCGATCCGGACTGGTTCGGGCTGGGTGACCGGGATCTGGCCACCCACCTGATCCGTACCCGGATGCTGCACGATGGTTACCCGCTGTCAGTGGTCACCGGGGCGTTGTGCGCCCGCTGGCGCCCGGGGGTGCGGCTGCTGCCGGCCACCGACGACCGCTGTGAAACCCATGTCGTGGTCACCGACGCGCAGGGTCCCCGGGCGATGCATTTCCAGGAGTGGTGGATCCGGCACCGGGCAGCGCTTCCCGCCAGCGAGTTCGTGCCGATCGGTGCTGAAGACGCCGAACCCGCCGCGGGAGTGGTGGAGGCCATCGCCGAAGCGGACGCCGTGCTGCTGGCGCCGTCGAATCCAGTGGTGTCGATCGGCAGCGTGCTGGCGATCCCGGCGATCCGGCGGGCGGTGCGCAGCACCACCGCGCGGGTGATCGGGCTGTCGCCCATCATCGGCGGCCGGGCGATGCGTGGGATGGCCGAGGTGTGCCTGGCCACCATCGGTGTGCAGTGTGAGGCGGCCGCGGTCGGCGCACATTACGGCGCTCGGATCACTGGTGGGATCCTGGACGGGTGGCTGGTGCACACCGGGGACGGGACGGCAGTGCCCGGGATGGCAGTCCGGGAGGTACCGCTGCTGATGACGGACATCCCGGCGACCGCGGCGATGGCCACCGCGGCGCTGAACCTCGCTGGTGTCAGGGTGTGAGCGATCATGCGGCTCGCGAGGGGATCCGCATCCTGCCGGTATGCGGGCTGCCCGAGTTCCGGCCCGGTGACGATCTGGTCGCCGCGCTGGCCGCCGCAGCGCCGTGGCTGGCCAGCGGCGACGTCGTCGTCGTCACCAGCAAGGTGGTCTCCAAGGTGGAGGGACGTCTCATCACCGTGCCGGCCGACCCGCCGGCTCGGGACGCGGCCCGCCGCGAGCTGGTGGCCGCCGAAGCCCAGCGGGTACTGGCGCGCCACGGCCACACTCTGATCACCCAGAACTCGCTGGGTCTGGTGCAGGCTGCGTCCGGGGTGGATGCGTCCAATGTGCCGCCCGATGAGGTCGCGCTGCTGCCGATCGATCCAGACGCCAGCGCGGCGCGGCTACGGGCCGGGCTGGCCACGCGCCTAGGCGTCGATGTCGCTGTCGTGATCACTGACACGATGGGTCGAGCGTGGCGAGTCGGGCAGACCGACGTGGCGATCGGGGCAGCCGGGTTGGGCGTGTTGCATCATTACGCGGGCGCAGTCGACCGGCACGGCAACGAGCTGCTGATGACCCACGTCGCGGTCGCTGACGAGATCGCCGCGGCTGCCGATCTGGTCAAAGGCAAGCTCGCCGAGGTGCCGGTAGCGGTGCTGCGCGGGCTGGCCCGGCACGATGATGGCAGCACCGCGGCCGATCTGATCCGCCCGCTGGCGGAAGATCTGTTCTGGTTGGGCACCGAGGACGCGATCGCAAGAGGGCGGGCCGCTGGCCGCGCGGATGCGGTACTGCTGCGCCGATCGGTGCGCTGTTTCCGTCCCAATCCGGTGGATCCGGCGCTGCTGCGCCGTGCGGTGGGGGTGGCACTGCGAGCCCCGGCACCGCACCACACGCGGCCGGTCCGGTTCGTCTGGCTGGCCGAGCGCGACGTGCGGCGGCGGCTGCTCGACGCGATGGCGCAGGCCTGGCGGGCCGACTTACGCGGTGACGGCTTGACCGACGACCGCATCGAACACCGGGTGCAGCGCGGGAAACTGCTGTATGACGCGCCGGAAGTGCTGGTACCGGTTGCGGTTCCGGACGGCGCGCACAGCTACCCTGATCCGCGCCGGCAAGCCGCCGAGGAAACGATGTTCACCGTTGCGGCGGGCGCGGCGGTGCAGGGGCTGCTGGTGGCGCTGGCGGCCGAGGGCGTGGGTTCTTGCTGGGTCGGCTCGACATTGTTCTGCCCGGATCTGGTGCGGGCCGAGCTTGCCCTGCCCGCGACCTGGCGGCCGCTCGGCGCGATCGCCGTCGGTTACCCGACCGAGCCGCTCACACCGCGGCCACCTGCTGATCCCGATGATGGCTTGGTGCTGCGATAATCCAGCGCGATGAGCACTAGCGTGAGTGCCGCCGTGCACGCCGATGCAGTGCGAATCTTGTCCGGCTGGGCACCCGACGACGCTGGGCAGCGCGCGCTGTGCCAGGCGTTTCTCGGGTTCTTAGCAGCCCGTCCGGACGCCTGCGCTCGATCGTGCGTTCCCGGCCACCTCACCGCGTCGGCCGTGGTGCTCTCGCACGATGGCGCGCACGTGCTGCTGACCCTGCATCCGCGGGTCGGGCGTTGGGTGCAACTCGGTGGGCACTGCGAGGACGGTGACGCCGGGCTCGCCGCCGCCGCGCTACGGGAAGCGACCGAGGAGTCCGGCATCGAGGATCTGGAGATCGATCCGCGGCCGCTGCATCTGGACGTGCACCCGATCACCTGCTCGCTGGGCTCGCCCACCAGGCACTTCGACGTCCGTTTCCTGCTGCACGCGCCAGCCGGCGCGACGCCGGTACGCAGCTCCGAATCGGCCGATCTCGCCTGGTGGCCGGTGACCTCCCTGCCACCAGACCTCACTCCCCTGCTCCCCGTTATGGAGACATATCGGGCCCGTTAGTGATGCGCTGAGCCCGTCATGTCTCCATATCGGGGGGAGGGATCGTGGCTGTGGTCCGGTCGTTGGGGCTGTTCGGGCTCGCGGCGCTGGCGGAGATCGGCGGCGCTTGGCTGGTCTGGCAGGGGTGGCGAGAGCATCGCGGCCTGGCGTGGATCGTGGCGGGCGTCGTCGCGCTCGGGTGCTACGGGTTCATCGCTACTTTCCAGCCTGACCCGCATTTCGGTCGGATCCTGGCCGCCTACGGCGGCATTTTCGTGGCCGGTTCGCTGGCTTGGGGCGTCATCGCGGATAAGTTCCACCCGGATCGCTGGGACTACCTCGGGGCAGCAACCTGCCTGCTCGGTGTCGCCATCATCATGTACGCCCCCCGCGGGTAGTCCAACTCAGTCGGGACACAGCACGATGCGCGTCAGGACCCCGATATTCAGGACCCCGACATGGAGACATATCGGGGTCCTGAGGCGGGGATGGGCTGGATGTCGAAGCGAGGGCGGGCGGGGACGGCCGGGGACGGGCGCTGGCGGGCGGTGCGCCGGACCAACCCGACACCGGCGAGGATGATGACCATGCCGGCGAGTACCTGTAGGCTCACCGACTCGCCAAGGACGGCCGCGCCGAAGAGCACCGCCACCACAGGTATCAGGTAGGTGACAGTGGATATGACGGTAGGGCCATCATCGGTGATGAGCCGATAATTCCAGATGTAGGCGAGTCCGGTGTCCAGCACTCCGAGCACGACGACGCCGCGGAGCGCGTCCATCCGAAGTTCCGAATCTGCCAGTCGATCGGCAACGCGCACGCCGACAGGACGGTTGCAACGCTGAACTGGCCGGTCGAGAGCACAGTCGGGTCTAAACCACGCCCGGCGAGGAACCGGCTCGCGTACACGAACAGCACCCCGTACAGGATCGAGGCGGTCAGGCAGGCCGCGGCGCCGCTCACCCCGCCGTCTGATCGCCAGGGGGCGAAAATGACCAGTGCGCCGCGAAGCCGAGGAGAAGGCCGGCGGCACGGACCGCGGTCGGCCGTTCCATGCGTGCCAGCAGCGCCACAGTCACCGTCTACGGCGGGGTCGTGGCGGTGAGGATGCCGGCCAACGCCGAGTCGATGCTGCGCTCACCGACCCCCAGCAGGAAGAACGGCAGCACATTGCCGACGGTTGCGGCGACCGCGAAGTGCGCCCACACCACCAGCTCACGCGGTAGCCGCAACCCGCGCAATCGGCAGATCAACAGCAGCACGCCAGCGGGGAGCAACAAACGCAGGAACACCACTTGCATCGGCGTGAACCCGCGAAGCCCGATCTTGATCCAGACGAAGCTAGATCCCCAGATCAGCGCGAGCAGCGCCAGCCGGAGCACGCCGCTGCGCCGAACTGTCCAACGTCCCATGCTCTTAGTGTGATCTGCGGACCACCGAACCACGGCGAACTACCGGCTGCACCCATTTTTAGGATACTGTGTGTAGCGATCAACCACACTTATCCGTAACCATACCGCTCGTTCTTGCGTATGCAATTGCACGTGCATTGACCTGTACACCGGCCCATGCTAGGTTTTAGCTTTCGAAATGGTTGCACAGAGTTATCCAGAAGCAAAACGTTCGCAGGGAAAGGCGTCGACCAATGGCGGCGACGTTTACGGCTGTCATCCGGCTCGCGGGGTCCGCCGCCAAGGGGGGACCCTGCTGACCATCCTGGGCAGCGCCAGATTCTGATCGCCTGACCCTGAAGTGCGGTTACATGACCGAACGATGCTGGCAAAAGGATATACGAGATGGGTTATGCAAGAAGTCGAGGGCCATTTTTGATGTGGTTTACCTGCGGCTTCGAACATATAGACCACGCCATTAAAGACGACGATATGGCGATCGGAATATCCGCTGGCACCGGTCGGTATACAGCCCTTTGCGGGGCTACTGTGAATGTTGCGTCCATGATCTGCCCCCCGGGCCGACGTTGCGCTTCGTGCGAGGCCGCGGTACGGCGAGCCGAGCGTGATGCACCTGCGCATGTTCCCGCATTTCCCATCCAAGCGGACGGTCGGGGCCGCCACCGCGACGACTCAGCCACCTCCCAGACTGGCTACCGGTTATTCGGCCGCCTCACATCGCGCGGTAGTCGCGGGGGCTAAACCGGGGACCGAATCGGGGACGCCGCAATCCAGCAGCCTCGATGTATCGCACCGCTCGATGCCGCTGCGGCGCGTAGGGCGCAAGAACTTCGAGCATGCCCGCATCGTCCAACGGGCGCCCCACGAGTGCGTATCCGACCACGGTAGGGATGTGGTAGTCGCCAACGCTCACCGCATCAGGATCCCCCCACGCGCGCTGAGCTATCTCAGCAGCCGTCCAGACGCCGATACCGGGAACCTTGCACAGCAAGTCACGACCTGCCTTCCCGGTCAGTTGCACCGCAGCTTCCAACCGGTGCGCCACCGCGGCCGCCGCCAGCAGAGCCCGGCGCCGGGATTGATCGACCCCGGCGCGGTGCCATTCCCAGTCCGGTATGGCGCGTACTGCCGCCGGAGTCGGTGGCACCCATAGCGCCACCGGTCCGGGCGCCCGCTGGCCGAAGCGCCAGCACAGTTCGCGCCAGGACCGCCGCGCTTCGACGCCCGTAACCTTCTGCTCCAGCACAGCCGGAACCAGCACATCCCACACCCGACGAGTGGCACCCAGGCACAGGCCGGGCATCCGGCGCCGCGCCTGCGAGATCAGCGAGTGGTGCGGCACGAAGGCGCTGTCGTCGTCCTCAGCACCGAGCAGCGCGGGCAGGCCGTCCAGCGCCCAAGCCGCGCCCGGTCCCCATCCGGTGGCGTGCACCGAACCGTCGCCGTGGCGGCGCAACGCTAGGGTCGCATCGCCAGCCGGAGTGGTACCCGCCCGCCACACTGAGCCGTCGGCGTCCACCCGCATTGTGGGATCTCCCCGGCCGCGACGCAGCGGAGCCAGCACCGCACGGAGATCGAGGGGGCGCGATGGCGTCCACGAGCGGCTCTCAGACATCGGCGGAAAAGCGTATACCTCCATCAGGCAATACGACCCCTGGCCAGACCCGCAGCCCATCCCGCAATTCGCAGCGCGCCCCCACCACCGCGCTGTCACCGATCACGGCACCGTGCAGCACTGCGCGCGAGCCGACCTGCGCACCAGCGCCGAGCACGCTGCAGCACACCTGCGCGTCCGGGCCGACCTCAGCGCGGTCCATCAGCACCGAGCTGAGCACGCGCGCCCCCCGGTGGATCACCGCTCCCGCGCCCACCACGGAACCGCCCGCTATTCGTGCGCCCGCGTGCACGGTCGCGCCGGGCAGCACCAGCGCCTCACCCACTGGACCGGGCAGCGCAGGCGACGGGGCCAGGCCGCGCACCAGGTCGGCAGAGCCCTGAATAAAGGCAGCCGGCGTGCCCAGGTCCA
>DASQVU010000448.1:0-2172 GCA_035640615.1 Pseudonocardiaceae bacterium | reverse complement strand
TCATCCCAACATATCGATCAGAAGGGCTCCACTAATGCATACCAACAGGCCTGACGCCGGGCGTCTGGCGTACTACACAGTTCGGCAAGCCGCCTGGATTCTTGGGGTTAAGCCATCGGCCGTCTCCCGCGCGATTCGTCTGGGCACGCTGCGCACTGTGTGGCGGCACGGCCAGCCGCTGGTTCCAGCCCTTGCTCTGATTCCTTTGCTTGAACGTTCCACCGGCAACAATCCGCAGGTCGAGCGGCTTGCCGGGAGTGCGTCGTGGTGACCCATAACGACGACACCCTGGACTACGCGGCCATGGCCGCGCGGCTCGACTGGCTCCAAGACGTCCCGACCGACGTGCTGCACACCAACGTCGTGCTCGGGGGGCTGTGCCTACTGGAGCTATGGCCTCCAGTCGAGCCGGACTGGGAGGACTACGCATCTAGTGACCGGGTGCTCGCTGCGCGGCTGTGTGAGGGTTGCCCGGTCATCGATCAGTGCCTGGAGCTGGAGCTACGCACAGCGGGCGCGAGCACCACGGGGGTATGGGGCGCGCTGGCGGAGGACGACCGGCGCGCGCTGCACCGGGTGTGGCAACAGCGCCGCCAGCACCACAACCAGAACGATCAGGACGGAGGGCGCAGGCCGTGACTGTCACCGTGAGTCCGACGCAGGTGCTCGCCGTGGTAGGCGTGCTGGTGATTGTGTTAATGGTGTGGCGCTCGGGTACCCGGCGCGCTCGCCGGGCGGCACAGGCCGCGCATGCGGCCTCCCGGGTGGTCTCCTTGGTTGGGCACGTGGTGGTCACCGCGGCGGTGATCGTCGGTGCGCAGTGGCTGGTGATCACTTACGCGTCAGGGAGCACGCTGTTTTGGGTGGCGCTGGCCCTGCCCGCGTTGATCACCGGCCACGTGCTCACCAGGGCCGTCACCGTGACCTCGGTGGATGTCACCTATCGGCGAGGTGACCGGCGATGACCCGATCACCCCACGCCCGGCGGGTGCCAGCTGCACAGGTGGAACCGGTACCGGAGATCCTGGACGGAGAGTTGATCATCGAAGCCGACTACGCTCGGCTTAAAGGATGGAACTTGCTACCCATCTTGCTACCCATCTTGGCGGTGGCGGGGGTGATCCGCAGGTTGGATCACCCCAAGGCAATCACCATGGCGGTGCTCGTGCGGGTCGTGCGATCCGCTCGCACAGCGGCCCGCGCGCTCTACACAATGGGTCAAGGGTTCGCGAGCTGGGCGCGCCGGGCGGTGGACGCGCTGACCTACGGCCCGGTGCGCGAGCAGATCCGGCTGGCCCGGCTGGCCGGAGACCGAGATGCGCTCGCCGAGTGGACCCAACGGCTCACCACGCTCAAGGACGGGCGCGCCGAACGGCTGCGGGCGCTCCCCGTCACACTGGCCGCCGGGCTGCGAACCCTCTTCATGCTGCTCTGCGTGCTGGGCGGGCTGCTGCTGGTGGTCGGGCTGTGGCTGGCGTTCATCCCGGGCAGCATCGGCTGGTTCGGCTGGTGGACCCTGATCAGACGCATCCTCAACGGGACCCTGACCGCGCTATCGCTCACGGCGCGCGCGATCTTGTGGGCGGCGCCGCCGACGCTGCTGGTCGCAGCCTGGCGGGAGGGACGCCGGGCGGCGGCGCCGCCCCGGTGGCTGTTCTCCCCGCAGGAGCGCGCCGAGGCCGACGCCGAGATCACCGCTGATGTGATCACCGCTGCGCTGGCGCATGTCAAGATTCCGGCCCTGACCCGCTACCTGACCAGCGGTGGAGTACTGGAATATGTTGTCACCCCGCGGGAGCAGGGTGGTGGTACCTACACCCAGGTCCGGCTACCGATGGGGGTCACCGCCGCGGAGCTGCTGAGCAGCGCCAAGGTCGAGTTGCTGGCCGGCAACCTCGGCCGGCACCGCCACGAGGTATGGCCCCAGCGAGAGAAGGACACCGACGCCCGGGTGCTGGATCTGTGGGTGGCGGACAAGGGCACGATGGACAAACCCGCCCCACCCTGGCCGTTGCTGGCCGACGGTGAGGTGGACGTGTTCCGGGACCGGCTGCCCTGGGGCGTGACCATGCGCGCCGAACAGATCACCGTGGGCATGCTCCAGAAACACTGGCTCCTCGGCGCCACCTCCAAGCAAGGCAAATCCACCGTGCTGCGCCTGCTCGCGCTCGG
>DASQVU010000447.1:0-2108 GCA_035640615.1 Pseudonocardiaceae bacterium | reverse complement strand
CTCCACTACCTCCTCTACCCGGGTCACCAGTACCGCCTGCTCCTCGCGTAGTAGCAGGTGGCAACCGATGGACAGGGCGGACGTCACCGGACCGGGTACTGCCATCACTACCCGACCCAGCGCGTTTGCAGCGGTCGCAGTGCGCCGGGCGCCGCTGCGTACCCCGGCCTCGACCACCACGGTGCCCGCCGCGAATGCCGCAATCAGGCGGTTGCGGACCAGGAAGCGGTGCCTCGCCGGCCGGATGCCCGGTGCGTATTCGCTGACCACTGCCCCGTTCGTGGCGATTCGATCCAGCAACCCCTGATGGCCAGCCGGGTAAGCCCGATCCAGCCCGCAGGCCTGCACCGCGACGGTATAACCGGCAGCCGCCAGCGCGCCGCGGTGAGCGGCTCCGTCGATACCGAACGCAGCGCCGGACACCACTACGCGGCCGCGCTCAGCAAGGCCATAACCAAACTCGGCGGCCACATGCTCCCCATAGCCGGTCGCTGCTCTGGCCCCTACCACCGCCACGGCTTGCGCCCCGAGTTCGTTCAAGCGGCTTCCTCGCACCCACAACGCCACCGGGGCTCGCCAGCGCTCGTCGGCCTGCGCGGCTGGTGTGGTGAAGCAGTCGAAAGCCTCGGTGGGCCACTCGACGTCCTCGGGAACCACCAACCGGCCGCCGATCGCGGCGATGGCGGATAGGTCTGCCTCGGCCCGGTCGTCCCCTCGGCGCGCACCGGTCTCTGCGACCACCCGGCGCGGTACTTGGCCAGCGGCCACCAACCGGGCCGTCCGCACCGCACCGACTTCGTCGATCAGCGCAGACAGCGCAGGGGCCGGGGGCTCGGCCACGCGGCTGAGGTAGGCCCGAGCGCGCCGCAGCTCACGCTCGCCCGGCGTCATGCCGCGCTCCGGTGGCGCAGCCCCATCGCAGCGGACACGTCCTCGATCTGCGGGCGGTCCCGCCCGGCGAGGTCGGCCAACGTCCAGGCCAATCGCAGCGTGCGGTCTGCTCCTCGAGCGGTCAGCATGCCCCGATGCAGTGCCGCCTCGATCGGCTCGGTCACCGCCCGCGGGAGCCGGAAGCGCCGCCGCAATACCGGACCCGGAACCTCGGCGTTGGTGGTCCAACCGGTGTCCGACCACCGCAACCGAGCGGCAGCGCGGGCTCGCAGCACCCGCTCCCGGACCGTCGCGGTGCACTCCGGCTCCGCATCCGCCCGGCCTAGGTCCTTGACCGGACGCATCGATACCTGGAGGTCTACCCGATCCAGCAACGGCCCGGACAGTCGGCCCAGATACCGCCTGCGGGCGGAAGGGGCACAGATGCAGTCGCGCTCATCGGGCGGCGCGCAGGGACACGGGTTCGCCGCAAGCACGAGCTGGCACCGAGCCGGGTATCGCACCACTCCATCCCGGCGGGCCAACCGGACCTCGCCATCTTCGAGTGGAGTGCGCAGCGCTTCCAGCGACCGCGGCCCAAACTCGGCGACCTCGTCGAGGAACAGCACCCCGCGGTGGGCCCGGCTGACCGCACCTGGCTTGGCCAGCCCGGAACCGCCACCCACCAAGGCAGCCACTGAACTCGTGTGGTGTGGAGCGACGAATGGCGGCGCCGTGATCAATGGAGTATCGGGCGTGAGCAGGCCGGCCACCGAGTGCACTGCCGTCACCTCCAGCGCTTCGGTGTCGGTGAGCGGCGGCAACAGGCCCACCATTCGTTGGGCCAGCATGGTCTTGCCAGTTCCCGGTGGTCCGATCAGCAGCAGATGGTGGCCGCCTGCGGCGGCGACCTCCACGGCCCAGCGGGCATCACCCTGTCCGAGCACGTCAGCGAGGTCCGGGATGGGCGGCGATGCTGCCGGCCGAGGCACGCTCGGTCGCACCAGCTCAGCGGCAGGGTCCTGTAACCAGCGCAGTACGTCTTTGAGACAGTTCGCGCCGTAGACCTGCACACCGTCTACCAATGCCGCCTCGGCGAGCGAGGCGTTCGGCACGACGACCTGGCGGATGCCCACCCGGCGAGCCGCGAGTACGGCCGGAAGCATCCCCCGAACCGGGCGTAGCCGGCCGTCCAGCGCGAGTTCCCCGATCAAGACCAGCTCGCGTAGCCGATCCGC
>DASQVU010000446.1:0-2973 GCA_035640615.1 Pseudonocardiaceae bacterium | reverse complement strand
GGTTTCGGTTGGTCTTGGGGCTACCATCTGGTCATCCCCAAAGATGTGGATCGCAAGGAGAATGTCGACATGGCGCAGAAGGTAATCCGACAGTTCATTGACGACATCGACGGCTCAGAGGCGGAGCGAACGTTTCGCTTCGCGGTCGACGGAACCCACTATGAGATCGATCTGTCGGGCGACAACATCAAGGAGTTCAACGACGCCATCGCTGGATTCATCGAAAGTGCCCGAAAGGTCAAGGCCACAGGTGACGGCCGCCGGGCACGCAAAACCAGTCCTCCCACCAGCGGCACAGGCCGGTCTCGTGAGCAGAGCCAGGCTGTGCGCCAGTGGGCCCGCCAGCACGGCCACAGCATCAATGATCGGGGCCGGATCCCGGCGTCCATCCAGCAAGCATTCGACCAAGCGCACCAGAGCGCGTAGCGGGCGGCCATCGGACGATCGATCATGCTGCAGAGGTTGCCGCGGTACCAGCCGGCCCACCGCGGAGTGAACCGGCCGGGCAGCGGAAATAGTCCGGCCAGCTAGAGCCGCCGTGCGGTGTCGGTGGCGGACCTGCCATGATAAAGGCCGCCTGAATTGTGAGTCTCTGCTTTAAACCGGTCTCAACAGCAGGTGGTTCGGACCCTCGAGGGTGCGGCGGTCATGGCTTTGACTATGTGCCCAGGCGCAGCAGTCCGGACTGGTGGATCGTCGGGGGTGTGCTGGCTCGGGTCCTGCCCACGGCACGTGGCTGGGCGCGCCACAGTTGCGGTCGCACTCCGAGGCGGATGGGCCGCGCTCAACCCGGCCCGTCCTCCAACCAACTTGTGCTCATGACCGGTGCCGGGGACGCGACAGTCGGCAGATGAGCTCTTGTCGGCGGGCGTGCCATCGCCGGTGCGAACAGCCCGCGTGAGGGCCTTGAGCACCACCCGCAGGACCTGACCGACGGAAGACGACCTAACTCAGTAAATTACGATTTCTGACAGTTGGCCGATCTGAGTCCGTCAGCTGTCGGCCATGGCCTCGAACACCCAATTTTCGGCCCGGAAGAGCTCGACGCCGTGGGCACGTAGCGGTCGCGGCAACTCTGGGACGGCGTCCATGCAGCTGTTTCGTCGGCCGTAAAAATCCTGCACTTAATGCGGGACACCTGCAGCTGCGCAATCTGCAAAGCCTGGTGATCGGGGTGGATAAAAACACCACCGTCGTGTTTCCCGCCCCGCTGATGAGCACCATTGGAGAACTTGGCGCCTTCCTTGCCCGCGAGGCCACCGCCGCGACCCACCGACTCTGATCACCGCCGACAGCAACCCCGTGCGGGTGGCGCCACCGAATGGCGCACCCGAACCCCACTAACACCGCCCGTGCATTTGCCCCGCATGGTCTCCTTACCGGAACGTTACGAAGCACTGGTGGCGCGGAGGTCGCTGTGGTCGCTTACCTGTTGGTTCGTGGGGGCGGGTTACCAGGGGACGGGGGTTCCGTCCCAGGAGTGAAACTCGCCGGTGGGCCCGTCGTCGGGGAGTAGCGCCAGTCGAATAGCACCCTGGGCGGCCTCGGCCGGGTCTCCGTCGCTGGCGGCGGCCAGCGCGTTGAGGTCGGTGGCCCGCAGGCCGGGGGCAAGCGCGTTGACCTTGAAGCCGGCCGAGGCCAGTGCCTGGGCGTAGAAGATGGTCACCGCGTTGAGGGCCGTCTTCGACGACCGGTACGCGGCGGCTGATCCCGCCGCCACGGCGAACTCCCGTCCGGGGTCGGTGCTCCAGGCCAATGATCCGGTCCCGCTGGAGACGTTCACGATCCGCGGGCTGATCGAGCGACGCAACGCTGGCAGAAACGCGTTGGTGACGGCAATCACGCCGAACAGGTTTGTTTCGTAGGTACGACGAAAGCTGTCAACGTCTTCCTCGATCACGGGCTTGGCGTCAACCATGATGCCGGCGTTGTTGACCAGGACATCCAGCTTTTCGACTCGCCGCGCCGCGTCGGCGATGCTCGCCGCGTCGGTGACGTCAAGCACCAGTGCCCGAGCGTTGCCACCGATCTCCTCAACCGCCCGCTGTCCCCGCCCTACATCGCGGGAGCCGACGTAGACGGTGAACCCGAGGGCCGCGAGCTGCCGAGCGATCTCCTTGCCGATGCCCTTGTTGGCACCGGTGACCAGGGCGGTGGACTTGGTGTTCACCACATCGATGATCTGCTCACCTCCTTCGATCAACAATCACCGTGGCCCGCTTAGCCCAGCGGGTAGCCGGGCCGGTAATGGTGCCCGGATCAGCGCTCGGTGGCCATTGTGACCGTCCCGTCTCCGGTAACTCCACCAACTGGGGGTCCCTAACGTGCCGGTCTGGCTGGGTTTCGTGGCGTTGGGTGCGCCCGACCCAAGCCCGGCGCGGGCTGTTGTTAGCGATCTCGCCGAGACTTTCGCGGCAGCCGCCTCGACAGAAAGGGGCTCGACGACTAATTCGCAAAATATAGATGTCTCAAGTTAGTGATTAAGCCTCCTTGCCGTACTAAAATTTTCGGGCCAGCAAGAGTGTCTCAAGGCTCCACGCCCGCCCGCCGACCACCCACTCACCCTTCATCGAGGACAGGCGTATTCGGGACTGCGTGCCTGTGCGGCAGCCCCGCCGCCGGGCAGCTGGCGCCACCGCGTCACCGAGGCTTTTGTGCTGGTAGAGCAGTTATAATCCAGATCCGATAATTTCCTTCGTTATGACATTTGTCCTGTTTGTCGGGCTCCGCCCGGGCGTGGCGCGGCACGCTGCGGACCGGTCAGCAGCCGGCACCACACCTGCCCCACCGCGACCAGATCCAGGCGCTCGGGAGGCATGCACCGTCCGGTCAGCCGATGGGCATCGAACAACACCTCGTCATCGAAGGTCACATGACACCCTCGGCAATGCGCTCGCTGCACAACCCGCCAGGATGCGGCACACCCGGTGCAGGCCGCCACCGCGGTGGCGGGCTTGTCCCGAGGCATTGGCG
>DASQVU010000445.1:0-12438 GCA_035640615.1 Pseudonocardiaceae bacterium | reverse complement strand
TGGTGGTTTCGGCACGGGCGGCAGTTTCGGCGGGGCGGTTTCGGCGGCGGGACTCGCAGGGCGGGTTGGGCGGTACTACCGACGTGTTGCCCGCGATGGAGTTTTCGCTGCGGGAGCTGGGTGACGTCAGCAAGACCCACCGCAGCAGATCGCTGCAGGTGGGGCGCTACGCAGGGCAAATGTCGCGATCCGCGAAGGCGAGTTCGTGCCATCACGGGTCCGTCCGGATCGGGCAAGTCGGCGCTGATGCACGTCCTCGTTGCCTGGACAGCCCGACGTCGGGGACGTACCGACTGGCTGGCCAGGCCGTCAGCACGATGTCGGAAGAGGAACTGGCGGATGTCCGCAACCGGCGAATCGGGTTCGTCTTCGAGCAGTTCAACCTCCTGCCGTCGCTGACGGCGGGGCGCTATGTGGAGCTGCCGCTGTGCTACGCCGACGCCGACCGGAAATCTGGACTCTGCCTCCACCACAGACGTCCTAGGCTGCTCGGCCAACTCCACGCCGCCGGGCGGACCATCGTGCTGATCACCCAAGAGGCCGCCGTCAAGGCCGCGGCGGCTGCGCGCACCATGCAAATTTGGACGGCGCCATCTGCGCTGACAGCACTATCCGCGTGCACGAGGAGGCGACATACCGTCATGAGGACACGACACGCGGGGCGGGAGAGCATGACACACCGTGCACGAGGGCACGACACCCGGGGCGGGAGGCGTCCTGGTGGATGAGTTGGGTGGTGTAGCAAATCAGCTAATGCTCCCTAATGCATCAGACCGAGAAAAACTCGTCACATTGCGCGAGGCCGGGTCGTCTCGTCGTCGGTATGTCTTGGGATGTATGAGCCGAGCGACCCGGAAAGTTGTCGCATGATTACGGAGGGGGACAGACTATGGGAGAACTCGTTGCTACCCGAGCAGTCGGGCCACCGAGTCATACGGACGCCGCCAGCGTGCCGGATGACCAGGACACGCCCGGCGTTGTGGCCGGTCACATCACCGACGTGGACCGTCCCGGCGACGTCGCCGAAGGGGCCCTGTGGCAGGGTCCTTACCGGAAGGCCCGTCCGGACCTTACCTGCATCCGGCTCATCGCCGCGTCCGCGATCGTCGCAGGGCTGCTGCTTGGCACGGCTCCTGTGGCGCTCGCCCAGGTGGGGCACCTGATCGCTACCGCACCCGTGGCGTTCGTCCAAGAGGCACCCAGCCAAGGGCCCGTGGGCACGGCTGGCCTCGCCGCCGAACAACCGAGCAGGCAGAGCGACAGTGTCGACCGCACCATCCAATACCGGTCAGACAGCCACTCTGTGACGCCGATATTCGGCTGGAAGGGGACGAGTCGAGCGCTCAGATGCTCCTACGGCATGCTCGTCGACGGGGATACCCGAAGTTGCCAGGCCGCTTGACATAAGCCGTTGCTGGACCCCGCCACCTAGCCGACTCTTGATGGTCGCCCGGCAGGGCGGCGGGGCACGCGGGAACGGCTGAAGCGGACTCTCGGGGCCCTACGCCTCCCGAGACTCCTTCAATCTGGCCAGGGCCTCCGCCAGGATTGCCTCGCCGTCGGCGTCCGAACGGCGCTCTTTCACGTAGGCCAGGTGGGTCTTGTACGGCTCATTACGCGGTGCGTCCGGGGGCTGCTGCTCATTGCGCCCAGCCGGAAAACCACATCGCGGGCAATCCCACAGCTCGGGTAACTCAGCGTCGACCGCGAACGACGGCCTGGACTCGTGCCCGTTGGCGCACCAGTAGGACACCCGACGCCGAGGGGCGGTCTCCCCCCGCTCGGACTCCCCCATGGGCCCTGCTCCGACCCGCGTGCCGCGGATGGCGTTGCCACTTGCCATTTATTGCCTCACCTCGCGGAACCGCCCGGGCAGTGCCCGGGACACGCTCAGCCGATCTTGATGAGAAGTCCGATCCCCACGATGGAGATCACCCATAACGCGCTGACGAACAACGTCAGCCGGTCCAGGTTCTTCTCCACGACGCTGGATCCGGACAAGTTCGATTGCACGCCGCCGCCGAACAAACTCGACAGCCCTCCCCCACGGCTTCGATGCAACAGGATCAGCAGGATCAGCGCGATGCTGGTGACCAGGAGCAAGATCTGGAGGAAGAGCTTCATCACACCCTCGTCGGCGACGACTGCTTTGCAAGATTACTCCGCAGGACAAGCAGATGGGGACCCTGGGCTGCATAGTCGGCCCGAACCACAGCCTCTGCACAGCTTGCCGGCTACGGTAACGGGCCTCCCGCAGCGAGCGCACACAGCTTCGCAAAGTCGTCGGCATCCAGGCTTGCACCGCCAACTAGCGCGCCGTCGATATCAGGCTCGGCCACCAAATCGGCGACGTTACCGGATTTGACCGATCCGCCGTAGAGCACGCGGACCTCGTCGGCGACCTCGGCGCCGTACTTCTCCGCCAGCGCCTCCCGCAGGGCGCCACAGACTTCCTGCGCGTCGGCTGGGGTGGCGACCCGGCCGGTGCCGATCGCCCAGATCGGCTCGTAAGCGATGACGACGGTCCGGACCTGATCGGCTGATAATCCCTTGAGCGCAGCGCGCAGCTGTTCGGTGCTGTGCGCGAGCGCCCCGCCGGCTTCGCGGATCTCCAGCCCCTCTCCCACGCACAGGATCGGCACCAGCCCGTGGCGCAGCGCAGCCCGAACCTTGCTGCCCACCAGTGCGTCGTCTTCGCTGTGGTACTCGCGCCGCTCGGAATGGCCCACGACGACGTAGGTGCAACCCAGCTTGGCCAGCATCGCCCCGGACACGTCACCCGTGTATGCCCCGGAGTCCTTCGGTGATAAATCCTGGGCGCCGTAGCGGATCAGCAGCTTGTCCCCCTCGACCAGGGACTGCACGCTGCGCACCGCGGTGAACGGCGGCAGCACCGCCACCTCGACCTTCGCGAAGTACTTCTCCGGCAACGCGAAGGCGAGCTTCTGCACCAGGGCGATCGCTTCCAGGTGGTTCAGGTTCATCTTCCAGTTGCCGGCGATCAACGGTTGGCGAGCCATCCGCTAAGTCTCCAGTACCGCGACACCGGGCAGTTTCTTGCCCTCCAAAAACTCCAGCGACGCACCCCCACCGGTGGAGATGTGTGAGAACCCGTCCTCGGGCAGGCCCAGCTGCCGCACCGCGGCGGCCGAGTCGCCGCCGCCGACGACGCTGAATGCGCCGGATTCCGCGATGGCCTCCGCAACGCCACGGGTGCCCGCTGCGAAGGGCGCCATCTCGAACACCCCCATCGGACCATTCCAGAACACGGTGGCTGCTCCGGCGAGCGCCGCAGCGAAGTCCCGCACCGTCTCCGGGCCGATGTCCAGGCCCAACCACCCGTCCGGGATGGCGTCTGCGGGCACCGTACGGGTGTTCGCGTCGGCGGCGAACTTGTCGGCGACCACCACGTCGCTGGGCAGCCGGATGGTGTCGCCAGAGGCTTTCAACAGCCGGGCACACACATCGACCATGTCCTGCTCCAGCAGGGAGTCCCCGACCGGGTGACCAAGAGCCGCAAGGAAGGTGAAGCACATCCCACCGCCGACGAGCAGGGTGTCCACCTTCGGCAGCAGCGCCTCGATCACGGCCAGCTTGTCGGAGACTTTCGAGCCGCCCAGCACCACGGCGTAGGGACGCTCCGGCGACTCGGTGAGCCGCCGCAAGGTGGTCAGCTCGTCGACCACCAGCGTGCCGGCGTAGCTGGGTAACCGCTCAGCAACCTCGACGACCGAGGCCTGCGCGCGGTGCACCACCCCGAACCCGTCGGAGACGAACGCCCCATCCGGACCCACCAGGGTGGCCAGCTCACCGGCCAGCGCCCCCCGTTCGGCGGAGTCCTTGGAGGTTTCCCGCGGATCGAACCGGACGTTCTCGAGTAGCACGACGTGCCCGTCGGCGAGGCCGGCCACCGCCTCCCGAGCCGAGTCACCGACCACGTCGGTGGCGGCCTGTACCGGGGTACCCAGCAACTGACCGAGCCGGGCAGCGACCGGAGCCAGCGAGTACGCCGGATCCGGGACACCTTTGGGGCGGCCGAGATGCGCGGTCACGACTACCCGGGCCCCGGCGCCGGTCAGCGCTCGCAGAGTCGGCAACGAGGCCCGGATCCGGCCGTCATCGGAAATCCGCGCACCGTCCAGCGGCACGTTGAGGTCGGCTCGAACGAGCACCGTCCGCCCAGACACCCCGTCAGCGAGCAGGTCGTCGAGCGTTCTCACAGCTGCGAGCCGACCATCACAACCAGGTCAGCCAGCCGGTTGGAGTAGCCCCACTCGTTGTCGTACCAACCGACGATCTTGACCTGCTTGCCGATGACCCTGGTCAGCGGCGAGTCAAAGATGCACGAAGCGGGATCGGTGACAATGTCCGACGAGACGATCGGCTCCGTGCTGTAGCGCAGGATGCCCTTGAGCGGACCGTCGGCGGCGGCCCGGAAGGCCTCGTTGACCTCTTCGACACTGGTCTCCCGGGAGACTGAGGCGGACAGGTCGGTGATCGATCCGTCGGGGATCGGCACCCGCAGCGCGAAGCCGTCGAGCTTTCCGTTGAGCTCCGGCAAGACCCGCCCGATGGCCGCGGCAGCGCCGGTGGACGTCGGCACGACATTGATCGCCGCAGCACGCGCCCGGCGCAAATCCTTGTGCGGGCCGTCTTGCAGGTTCTGGTCCTGGGTGTAGGCATGGATGGTGGTCATCAAGCCCTCTTCGATGCCCAGCGCGTCGTTGAGCACCTTGGCCATCGGAGCCAGGCAGTTCGTGGTGCACGACGCGTTGGAGATCACCGTCTGGCTACCGTCCAGCCGGGCATCGTTGACCCCGAGCACCACGGTGAGATCCTCACCCTTGGCCGGCGCGGAGATGATGACCTTCTTCGCCCCGCCCTCGTCAACGTGCTTGCGAGCATCCTTGGCAGTGGTGAAGAACCCGGTCGACTCCAGCACCACATCGACGCCCAAATCACCCCAGGGCAGGGCACCTGGATCCCGCTCGGCGAGCGCCTTGATGGTCTTGCCGCCCACCACGATGCCGTCGTCGGTGACGTGCACGTCTTCTTGTAACCGGCCTAGCACGCTGTCGTACTTGAGCAGGTGGGCCATGGTGGCGACGTCGCCGAGGTCGTTGAACGCCACCACCTCGATGTCGTGGCCGCCAGCCTGCACAGCGCGCCAGAAGTTCCGCCCGATGCGGCCGAATCCGTTGATTCCTACCCGAACGGTCACGATCTCCCTCTCCCTCACCAAACCGGCACTACGCCGGCCTGCGACGTCTAGATCCTCTGGTTGCCGCCACCCTATCGGCCACGTCCCAGCGCAGGCCCCCCCGGCAGGGGGAGCCGTAGGCGGAACTCCGTGCATTCCGCGGCCTGGCCTGGGCACAGGCACCCTGTTTTGCCCGTTGAGCCCCTGAAGGGGGTTAGGCGTCGAGCATGTCGGGGGTGACGGCGGACTCGGTGTCCGGGACGCCGAGTTCTTCGGCGCGGCGATCGGCCATCGCCAGCAGGCGGCGGATGCGGCCAGCTACGGCGTCCTTGGTCAGTGGTGGGTCGGCCAGCTGGCCCAGCTCCTCCAGGGAGGCCTGGCGGTGCTCCAGGCGCAGCCTGCCCGCGGTGAGCAGGTGCCCGGGGATGTCCCCACCAAGCAGATCCAACGCGCGGGAGACCCGCGCCGCCGATGCCACCGCCGCCCGCGCAGACCGGCGCAGGTTGGCGTCGTCGAAGTTGGCCAGCCGGTTGGCGGTGGCGCGGACCTCGCGGCGCACCCGGCGCTCTTCCCAGGCCAGCACCGAGTCGTGCGCCCCGAGCCGGGTGAGCAACGCCCCGATGGCATCCCCATCCCGGATCACGACCCGATCAGCGCCCCGTACCTCCCGGGCCTTGGCCGCGATGCCGAGCCGGCGAGCGGCTCCTACCAGAGCCAGCGCGGCCTCCGGTCCCGGGCAAGTCACTTCCAGCGCCGCCGAGCGACCCGGCTCGGTGAGCGACCCGTGGGCAAGGAACGCACCACGCCAGGACGCCTCGGCGTCACAGATGCCCCCGGAGACCACCTGCGGGGGCAGGCCTCGCACCGGGCGGCCCCGAACGTCGAGCAAGCCGGTCTGCCGCGCCAGCCCCTCCCCGTCACGCACCACCCGAACCACGTAACAGGTGCCCTTACGCAACCCGCCCGCGGTGATCAGGTGCACGTCGGAGGTGTGCCCGTAGAGCTCGTGCACCTCCCGGCGCAGCCGTCGGGCGGTGGAGCCGGTATCCAGCTCGGCTTCCACTACGACGCGACCGGCGATGATGTGCAGGCCCCCGGCGAAGCGCAGCAGTGAGGACACCTCGGCGCGCCGGCAGCACGTCTTGGTCACCCGTAGCCGGCTCAGCTCGTCCTTGACGGCGGAGGTCATGGCCACCGGCGCTTCTCCTCCCCTTGCAGGTCCAACTCTCGTTCGCCAGGTATGCCCACTTCGTCGATGCTTCGACCCTGGCAAGCAGGTCCAGTGTCAATGCTTCGACCCTGGCAAGCAGGTCTCAGTATCCGACGTAGCGCTGCAGCGAGCGCGACCGGATCGTGGCGATCGGTGGATCCATCGTCAGCGACCCGGTCAAGGTACGCGTGCCCACCCAAGGCCAACGCACAGCGGTGCAACCGGGCCGGCACCGCAACGGCGCCGATGTCAGCCAGGATCGCGTGCACGGTGAAACCGGGTGGTGCGTGATCGAGCAGCACGGTCAGATGTTGCTCCGGGGAGAAGCCAGCAGTCTCACCCGGTTGCGGGACCAGATTCAAGATCACAACCCGGCGAGCCATTGTGGTGGCCAGGGCGGTGGCCAGGTCAGGAACTAGCAGGTGGGGCAGCACGCTGGTGAACCACGAGCCCGGTCCGAGCACCACGAGATCGGCATCATTTACCGCCCGAACCGCCTCGGCGCAAGCCTGCGGGCGCTCCGGTCGCAGCCACACCCGGTGCACCCGTCCCGGCGTGGTGGCCACCGCCACCTGCCCCCGGATCCGCCGCAGGGTGCCTGGATCACCGTCCAGACCGGCCACGTCCGCCTCGATATCGAGTGGTTGAACGGTCATCGGAAGCACCCGTCCGGTGACCCCGAGCAGCCCACAGACCTCGTCCAGCATCATCACTGGATCGCCCAGCACCTCCAGCAACCCGGCCATCACCAGGTTGCCCACGGCGTGTCCGGCCAGCGCCCCGGTCCCGCCGAAACGATGCGCAAAAACCTGGCGCCAGCGGCTGGCGGTGCCCTCTTCGGCGGCCAGCGCGGTCAATGCCATCCGCAGGTCTCCCGGCGGGAGCACCCCCAGCTCGCGGCGCAACCGCCCGGACGATCCGCCATCGTCAGCGACGGTGACGACGGCGGTGATGTGTGGAGTGATGGTCCGCAACGCCAGGAGCGTGGCGTACAGTCCGTGGCCGCCGCCCAGCGCAACGGCCTTCAGAGCGCGGGTCACTCGCGCCCCACGTCCCGGTGTACCACCTTGACGGTCATCCCGTCGTCTTGGCCGAGCCGGGAGGCCAGCGCCTCGGAAACGACCACGCTGCGGTGTTTACCACCGGTGCAGCCGACCGCGATGGTCAGGTAGCGCTTACCCTCCCGCCGGTAGCCACCGCTGACCAGCCGCAGTAACTCAAGATAACGGTCGAGGAATTCTTCAGCGCCTTCCTGGGAGAGCACGTAATTGCGCACATCGGTGTCCAGGCCGGTGAATTCGCGTAATTCCGGGATCCAGAACGGATTAGGCAGGAATCGCACGTCGATCACCAGGTCGGAGTCCATCGGCAGGCCGTACTTGTAGCCGAAGGACACCACGGTGACCCGGGTACGGGTGCTCGACTCCCCGCCGAACGCGTGCTCGATCTTGGCGCGGAGCTGGTGCACCGACAGCCCGCTGGTGTCCAGCACCAGGTCCGCCTCGTCGCGCAGCGGGGCCAGCAGCGCCCGCTCGGCGGTGATGCCGTCAACCAGCCGGCCATCGCTGTGCAGCGGGTGGCTGCGCCGGACTTGCTCGAAGCGGCGGATCAGCACCGCGTCGGTGGCCTCCAAATACAGCACCTTGGGCCGGTAACCGCGGGCGTCCAAGTCTTTGATCACCGCGGCCAGATCGTCGGTGAACGCCCGGCTGCGCACGTCCATCACAACCGCGACCCGGGTCACCACGCCCTGCGAGCGGGCACCGAGCTCGACCATGGTGGAGATCAGCTCAGGCGGCAGGTTGTCGACCACGAACCAGCCCAGGTCTTCTAGCACCTTGGCGGCCGTGCTGCGGCCGGCCCCGGACAGCCCGGAGACCACGGTGACCTCGATGCCGCCTTGCGCCTGCTGAGTCTTCGTCACGGCTCGCCCTCGCTGGCGCTCAGCGCGGCGAGCACGGCGCGGGCTGTGCTCGGACCGACTCCGGGTACCTCGGTGAGCTCGGCCACGCTGGCCTGCCGGATCCGGCGCAGTGAGCCGAAGTGCTTGAGCAGCGCGGTGCGCCGGGTCTGCCCGAGCCCGGCGACATCGTCCAACGCCGATTTGGTCATCCGCGCCGAGCGCTTCTGCCGGTGGTAGGCGATGGCGAATCGGTGCGCCTCGTCGCGTACCCGCTGCAGCAGGTACAGGCCCTCGCTGGTGCGGGGCAGGATCACCGGGTCGGCCTCGCCAGGCAACCAGACCTCCTCCAACCGTTTGGCCAGCCCCGCGACCGCCACGTCAGTCACGCCGAGGTCGAACAGCACCTGGGCCGCCGCGGCGACTTGCGCCGGACCGCCGTCGACGACCAGCAAGTTCGGCGGGTAGGCGAACTTGCGGGGCCGCCCGGTCTCCGGGTCCAGGGCGGGTTTGTCGGTCGGCTCGCTGTCCCGCAGGGAGCGAGCGAAACGCCGGCGGACCACTTCGGCGATGCTAGCCACGTCGTCGGAGCGACCGCCGCCGGCGGCATCGCGGATCGCGAAACGCCGGTAGTCCGACTTGCGGGCCAGCCCATCCTCGAAGACCACCAGTGAAGCCACCACGTCGTTGCCCTGGACATGGCTGACGTCGATACATTCGATGCGCAGCGGGGCGGTGTCCAGCCCGAGGTATTCCTGGATCTCTTGCAGTGCCGCGGCGCGCGCGGTCAGATCGCCCGCCCGGCGCAGCTTGTGCAGTGCGAAAGCGTCCGCGGCGTTGCGCGCCACCGTCTCGGCCAGGGCCCGCTTGTCGCCTCGCTGCGGGACCCGCAATTGCACCCGCGCACCCCGTAGCTCAGAAAGCCATTCGGTCAGGGCAGCGGTGTCTTCGGGTAGCTCTGGGACGAGCACCTCGCGCGGCACCGGCTGAATGGCGTCGTCGGCCGACCCCGCCAGCGCCGCTTGCTCGCCGTAGAACTGGGTCAGGAACTGGCCGACCAGGTCGACCTGGTCGACTCTATCGATCACCCAGCCGCGCTGGCCGCGGACCCTTCCGCCGCGGACGTGGAAGACCTGGACAGCGGCCTCCAGCTCGTCACAGGCGAACGCGATCACGTCTGCGTCGGTACCGTCACCGAGCACCACCGCCTGCTTCTCCATCGCTCGGCGCAGCGCACCCAGGTGGTCGCGCAGCCGCGCGGCCCGCTCGAACTCCAGCTCGGCAGCGGCGGCCTCCATTTCCTGCTCGAGCCGGCGGATCATCTTGTCGGTCTTACCGGACAGGAAATCGCAAAAATCCTCAACAATAGCGCGGTGCTCATCAGCGGTAACGTTTCCCACGCAGGGTGCCGAGCATTTGTCGATGTATCCCAGCAGGCAGGGGCGGCCAATCTGACCGTGCCGTTTGAACACGCCGGCCGAGCACACCCGAGCCGGGAAGACCCTAGTGAGCAGGTCCAACGTCTCGCGGATAGCCCAGGCGTGCGCATAGGGTCCGAAATACCGGACCCCGCGGCGGCGCGGGCCACGATAAACGTGCAACCGCGGGAATTCTTCGTGCAGCGTCACAGCCAGCACGGGATAACTCTTGTCGTCGCGATACCGGACGTTGAACCGCGGGTCAAATTCCTTAATCCAGTTGTATTCCAGCTGCAGCGCCTCGACTTCGGTGCTCACCACCGTCCACTCAACCGAGGCCGCCGTGGTGACCATCTGCCGGGTCCGGGGGTGCAGGCTGGTCAGGTCGGCGAAGTAGGAGTTCAGCCGGCTGCGCAGGCTCTTCGCCTTGCCGACGTAGATGACCCGGTCATGCTCGTCGCGGAACCGGTACACCCCAGGGGCGTCCGGGATCGTCCCGGGCGCGGGGCGGTAGGTGCACGGATCAGCCATCAATGCGCAGCCTACGGCTGCCCTACCGGCCCCCGACATGGAGACATATCGGGGTGGACGGGCGCCTCGCAACCCCGATAGGTCTCCATGTCGGGGGCGGGGCGGGCAAGGGTGCGTGTGCTAGGCGATGCGTGTCAGCTGGGCTGACAGGTGCGGCTTCATGGAAAGGCCGCGTAGCGCCCGTTCCTCGGCATAAGCAAGATCACCGCCCTCGACGATGCCGTACAGGCGGGCAGCCGCAGTGGTCAGCCGCGCTGATTCGGTTCGCTCGACGACATTTGTCTGCAGCTCCCACGACGTGTCGCTGACCTGCCCGCCGTACCAGATCTCGCAGATGCCGAACATATGCGCGAGGACTAGCTCGATGGTCTCGTCCTCGTCCATCCGCCACCATCCGACTTCTCGGGCCGCCGGGCGCAGCACCTTGCCGGTCGGGCTCAGCAGCCAGGCCCGCGCCTCGTAGACCAGAAAGGGCCGTCCGTCGTGGGAAAAGCTGATCTGCTGGCCATAGGGGAACTCGCCGAGCAACGAGGGGTATTGGGCTAGGCCCTGGCCGCGCCACACGCCCAACAGCGACGCCAGCGGTTGACAAAGGGGATGAAGCTCGAGCCCCTGTCCCAGCTTGACGGCGTCCATGGGGATCGGCAGGTCATCAAACCACGGCATATGGCGATCAGTGGCGGCCTGCAACGTCTCGGTATCAGGACTCGACTGGGATGTGTCGGTGTTCACCCCTGAATCGGATCACGAATCGGCCGAGTTGCGCTAGGCAAAGACGGTGGCGATGCCGGCTATCCGTGGGCAATAGCCACCGAATGCCGGTGAAAATCACACAGTGTAGTCGCAAACCCTGGGGTGTGACCCCCGGCAGCCGTACTCTGATAACGCACTGAACGAGGGGGGTTCAACGATGGGTTTGTTCCACCATGCCGTGATACCACTCACCATGGCCGTAGGCTGCGCGGTGTTGACTCCGGCGGTGGCAGCGGCCAGTGCCCAGTCGGCCGCTGCGCCGTGCGGGTCGTCCGCAGCGGCCTGTGTCAGCCTCAGTAGCCAGCGAGCCTGGCTGATGAGTGGTGGTCAAGTCACCTACGGGCCCACCCCGATCACCTCCGGCAAACCGGGTCACCGCACCCCGCCCGGGATGTTCCGCGTGCTGTGGAAAGACAAAGACCACCGCAGCTCAATCTTTAACAACGCTCCCATGCCCTACTCGGTGTTCTTCACCAACACCGGCATCGCATTCCATGAAGGCAGCCTGCGGGTGCCCTCGGCCGGATGTATCCACCTGAGCCGCAGCGCCGCGCAGACCTTCTTCAACACGCTGTCGGTGGGCCAGGTCGTGCAGGTCGTGAACTGACGAGCAGTCACGGCTGCGGAAGCACCCCGCGGTTTGATATCAGCGCCCGCAGGGCGGGCAGCAGCGCCCGCAGGGCCTGCCCGCGGTGCGACACCGCATCCTTCTCGGCCGGGGCGAGCTCAGCCGAGGTGCGCGTTTCACCAGCCGGGACAAAAATCGGGTCGTAGCCGAAGCCATTGCTGCCGCGTGCAGCCCGGATAATGGTGCCCCGCCATCGGGCCTGCACCACCGTCGGCGCTGTCCCCGGCACGACTAGCGCCGCAGCGCAGACGAACGCGGCACCCCGACGATCATCCGGAACGTCGGTGAGCTGATCGAGCACCAGGTGCAGGTTCGCCGTGTCATCACCATGGCGGCCGGCCCACCGGGCCGAAAGCACGCCAGGCATGCCGTTGAGTGCGTCCACCTCCAAACCCGAGTCGTCGGCGACCGTGGGCAGCCCGGTGGCGGCCGCCGCATCTCGGGCCTTAGCCAGGGCATTGCCCTCAAAACTGGCGGCCGTCTCCGGAGCCTGCGGGAACGGCGGCACGTCGTCAAGTCCGATGACCTTCAGCTCGCAAAGGGCTGCCGCGGCCAGGATCCGCCGTAGCTCCGTCAGCTTGTTCGCGTTCCGTGTCGCGAGCAGCAGCCGGTCTGCGTTCACGGCCGGGGCAATGCGCCGGGGTAGGGCGCGATCAATGCGGTGGCTTGGTAGGCGGTCAGTTCCTGGCAGCCCTTGAGCGCGAGGTCCAGCATCTGGTCGAGGGTGGACCGGGAGAAGGTGGCACCCTCCCCGGTGCCCTGGACTTCCACCAGGCTGCCACTGTCGGTGGCCACCAC
>DASQVU010000444.1:0-7069 GCA_035640615.1 Pseudonocardiaceae bacterium | reverse complement strand
GCGCGTTGGCGGCACCTGAACTCGTCAGGATCACGTCAGCACCGGACAGATCACCACCGGTGAAGCACAACGTGCTCCCCGGCGGAGCATTGTCCAAGGCCACCCGAACCTCATCGGCTTGGCTGATGGTCCGCGTGCAGGCAGGTGGTGGCGGACCCGCTTCCGCGCCAGACGGGGGATTCTCACTGGGCTCGGGGTTCGGAGCCACTGAGGAACCCTGGCTCCCGCAACCGGTGGCCACCGCCAGGACCAACGCCGCGATCCAGACAGGCGCAATCCGGCGCAGCGGCTGCCGGCCCCGACCAAAGATGTTCACCAGATGCAGCCTATGGCCCCTCTAGTCGCGGCCCGCACCCACCGTCAGGGATACCGGATAAGGCGCTGCGATATCCCGGGCACGGGGGCGCGGCACACCGGGCACGGGGGCGCGACACGGCGGGAGATGCGCCGGGTCACCAGATCTTGACGCGCTGGTCAGGCGGGCGGAACAGCTTGTCGCCAGGCTTGACTCCGAATGCCGTGTAGTACTCGGGCAGGTTGCTGACGACGCCGTTGGCCCGGAACTCATCCGGACTGTGCGGATCGCTCAGCAGCTGCGCTCGCAGATCCTGCGCGCGGGTCTTGCCCCGCCACACCTGCGCCCACCCGAGGAAGAAGCGTTGTTCCCCGGTGAAGCCGTCCATGACCGCGGCTGGCCGCCCGCCCAGAGACAGCTCGTAGGCACGATGCGCCACCGTGAGGCCAGAAAGATCGGCGATGTTCTCGCCCAAGGTCAGTTCCCCGTTGATGTGTTCACCGGGCAGCGGCTCGTAGGCCGAATACTGGGCGACGAGGGCCTGGGTTCGGGCCGTGAACCGCTGCAGATCCTGGGGCGTCCACCAATCCCGCATGTTGCCGGTCCCGTCAAATTTCCGGCCCTGGTCGTCGAATGCGTGGCTGATCTCGTGACCGATCACCGCGCCGATCCCGCCGTAGTTGGCCGCATCGTCGGCATGGGGATCAAAAAACGGTGGCTGCAAAATCGCGGCGGGGAACGTGATGTCGTTTCGGGTCGGATTGTAGAAGGCGTTGACGGTCTGCGGTGTGGTGAACCATTCTTCCCGGTCCACCGGTTTGCCGAGCCGGTCAAGGTTGCGTTGGTATTCCAGTTGGGCCGAGCGCAGCTCGTTGCCCACGAGGTCGTCGCGGGCAACGACCAGCTTGGAGTAATCCCTCCACTTGGTCGGGTAGCCGATCTTTACGGCGAGCTTGCTGAGCTTGTCTCTGGCTTGGGCTTTGGTCGCGTCGCTCATCCAGTCCAAGCCGTCGATAGAGGAGCGATAAGCGTCGATCAGCTTGCCGACCAGCGCGTCGATCCGCTTTTTGGCGTCTGGGGGAAAGTATTGCTGCGCATACCGCTGCCCGAGCAGATCACCCATCGCGTCGTCGACCGCAGCGACGCCGCGCTTCCAGCGGGGCCGCATCTCCTGCTGCCCGGACAGGTCACGCCCGCGGAACTCGAAACGTGCGGTGACAAAGTCATTGCTCAGGTACGGGGACATATCGTCGATGAGCTTGAATCTCAGGTACGACTTCCAGTCCGCTATCGGAATGGTGCTCACCGCAGTGCCCAACGCGGTGAAGTAGCTGGGCTCGGAAATGATGAAGTTGGGCGTGTGCACGCGCGCCGCGTCGAGGTAGGTCTGCCAGTCCAACCCCGGAGTGTGCGCCGTGGCATCGGCGACGGTGAATTTGTTGTAGGTCGCCGTCGCGTCGCGGTCCTGTGCAGCCGGCCACTGAATCTCGGCGATGCGCGTCTCGACGGCCAACACTCGACCGGCCTCAGCGGCCGGATCCGGAACGCCGGCCAGTCCCAGGGCGCGCGTCGCGTAGCCCCGGAACTGATCGCGTAGCGTCACGAACTGAGGCTCGGTTTTCAGGTAGTAGTCCCGGTTCGGCAGGCTCAGGCCGCCCTGCGAGACGCTGGGTATGTAGGCATCGGCGTTGCGGGCGTCCTGGTCGATGCTCAGCGCGATGGGGCTGGGGGTGAAGGTTTGGGCGCTGGCGCCGAAGTACCGCAAGATGTCGGTGGGGTTGGCTAGGGCGTCGATGCGGGCCAGCGGCGCCCGCAGCGGGGTGGCCCCGAGCGCTTCCAGGCGCGCGGTGTCCATGAAGCTTGCATAGAAGTCCCCGATCCGCTGATCCGGGGTGCCGGTCGCGGTGTGGCGAGCCGCGCTGTCCTCGACGATCGTGCGCAGGTTCTGTTCGGACTTGTCGGCAAGGGCGTCGAAGGCGCCGTAACGGGTCCGATCCGGCGGGATCTCGGTGGTCTGCAGCCACTGACCGTTGACGAACCGGAACAGGTCATCCTGAACGCGAACGTGTCTGTCGTATCCCGCCAGCAGCAGCCCCGACGCCGGCGGTGCTGGTGGGGCACCCGCACAGGCCGTCACAACCCACACCAGGGTCATGGTGAGCACAGCCAGGACCACACGAGATCGAGTCACGTCGGCGACGATAGACCAGGGGACCGACAGGGTCGGGTGCGGCGTAACGGAGACTGGCGCGCCGGTACTGTTTGGCATGACCGAGTCGTTGGCGGCTACCCGGGACGCGTGGCACCGGCTTGCCGAGCATGTGCTGTCTGCGGCCCGTTACGCGGTGACCGGACGCATCGGGCTGGTACCCGCCGCGGGAGGCTTCGCGACCCCCGCGTTCGGACCCGACGGATGCGTGCTCGCGGTGGACCTCGACGAGTTCGTCGTCACCCGCGACGGCCGGCAGTGGCGGACTCGCATCGCCACCGTCGCGCAGGTCGCCGACTTCGCCGGGATCACGCCCGGCGCACCCCAGCAGGTGTACCGCCCGGCTACGCCGCTGGAGCCGGACGCCCCGCTGCGGATTGACCGGACCGCGGCCCAGTTCCTGGCCGACTGGTACCAGCTCGGGTCGCAGGCGCTGGCCGGCTTCGCTGCCGGGGTACCCGATGATGAACCAACCAGCGCGCAGCTGTGGCCTGAGCATTTCGACCTCAGTATCACCGCGGCACGAGTCAACTACGGCGTCTCGCCGGGCGACGAGCACGTCGTAGAGCCATACCTGTACGTGGGTCCGTTCGATGGGCCGCCCGCAGCCGACGAGTTCTGGAACGCTCCGTTCGGGGCGGTGCTGCGCCACGACCGGGTGAGTTCGATTGAGGCGGCCACCGACTTCTTCCACATCGGGCGCGCTCGCGCCCACACCGCGCACAAGGGCAGCTCATCAGGCCATCGCCGTCCGGCTCGGTGAGGAGCCGTCGGGATTAACGACGTTGGCATCACAGCCACTGGACGCCGTGACCTGATCACTCCGGCTGCTGTTACGCACTCACGAGCCGGTGCCGCTCGGCAGGCCGAGCAGCTCGCGAAGCCGGGCCGGGCGCAACCCGACCATCCCGGTCGTGGGATCGATTTCAGGGAAGCTGTTGATCAGCCGGGCTAGCTCGTCCCGCCTGGTCGGGTCGCCAGCCGCCTCCCGCGGTGTGATACCGCCGAGCGCAGGAACGTTCTCGTCACACCAGCGCCGCTCCTGCTCGTCCCGCAAACTGCGCAGCGCCTGTTCCAGCTCCGGGCTCGCCGGTGGTAGTGGTGGCAGTGGCCCGCCGGTCGGTGGCGGCAGTTCGATCACCTGGCCATCCGGTCCGACGATCACCGGCGGCCGGTACAGGTCGGCAACATAGGCCAGCAGCGCCAGGCCGTCGCGCTCGTCGAGCAGGTCGAGCAGGTCGCGCTCCCGGCCGGGTGCCACGGCGAACATTCCGCCGATGAACTGGTGGGATTGACCGTCCGGCACCGCCCGCGCGCACATCAGCACACCACACCGTGCCTGCTTGCTGAAGGTGCGTTCCCGGACCTCGAGCACATCCCCGGTCCGCAGATCGCGCACGGTGACCCCGGCCCCCGGCCGGCACTCGACGACCTCGTAGACCGTGCGCTCCACCAAGGTCCACGCCCGGGCCAGGAGCGCCTCATCGTCGGGCAGCAGCGGGCCGCGGTCGGCGAGGAAGCGGTTGAACCAGCCGCCTTCGTGCAGCACCACGTCGATCACGAGGGGATCGGCCAGCGCCTCGTGCAGCGAATCGTGGTCATCGGGGTCGGCGGCGCGGGCTGCGGCATGCGCCAAGACGATCTCGCGGGGCGCCCCACCGCGACGTTCCAGGTACGCGGCGGCCTTGCGGCACAGCCACCCGACCCGGTCGGGCAACCCGGCCCGCTCCGGACGACCCAGGTGACACGCTGTGAACTTGCGTCCGGAGCCGCACCAGCACGGCTGGTTGCGGCCCAGCTTCTGCACGTCCGGTGCAGCGAACTCCTCCAGGGCGCGTACGTCATCGTTCACTTCGGCGCTCAGTCCGAGGCTGCGCCACATGGTCAATGCCTCGGTGGCGTTGCCGCGGTCGAAGGCGTACCAGGCCAGCCGGTCTACGGCGGATGGCCAGCCGGGATCAGCCCGAACCGCCACGCGCAGATGCGACTCGGCCGCCACGACCTGACCACGGCGCTCGGCAACCAGCGCGGCCAGCCAGTGCGCGACGGCCTGGTGTGCCGGTTTGTTGGCGGCGGCCAGCAGGCGCTCAACCAGCGCGCCGGTCGCAGCGAGCAAGTCGGGATCGTCGTGCCGACCGAGCAGCTCGCCCGGCACCACTTCGAGTACCGCCGGGTCATAGAGCAGATCGAGCACCTCGTGGGCTGCGGCCCGATCCGGCACCCCGGCGTCGGTCACCCTCAGCGCTCGGAGCGCGGCTCGGGCGCGGTCACCGGCGCCGAGCTCGTCGATCACCCGGTGGGTGCGTTGGAGCCGCTGCGCGTTGTCCCAGATCGACTGGTCGTGCGCGACGTGCATGCCGCGCGTCTGCAGGCCGGCGGCGCTGAGCAGCTCGGTCAGTGGCGCTGCCGGCTCAGCGAAGGCGCTGCGGTGCTCGAGCAGGACGCCGAGCACCAACTCCTCAGCCGTGACCGGCAGTCCCGGCTCGGCGATCTCCTCGTCGTAGACCGTGCGCAGCCGCGCTACCAGCTCGCCCGCCACCGGTGGCGCCGCCTCGAGCACGGTGATCGACACGTAGCCATCATCGACCCGGACTGCGAGCACCGCGCCGTCCGGGTAGCCGCTCAGCCACCCCGCTGGTCCTACCCAGCTGCCCTCCGCGACGTCGAGCCCGCCGCCGCCGGGCAGCCGCAGCTCATCCCGCCGCCAGAACCCAGCAAGATCTATCCCGACCTCGAGCATCCCGGACCGGCGCTCGGCAGCCGACAACCGATGCGTCAGGACGATCCCGCCGGTCAGCGACTCGACGTGCAGCAGCCGGTCGCCGGCGAGCATCTCCAGAGCACCGTCCGGTCCGATGACGTGGTCGCTCACCCGGTCCAGCAACGTCTCCGTCACTGGGTCACCTGCCGGCATGCCTAGTTGCGTTATCAGCAGCTGGTCGAGGTCATCGGCTGTGATGCCCTGCTGGGCTCGGACGATGTCGATCATTGCCGGGGTCACGTCGGCCACCGACGGAACGGGCAGCCGGTCCAGGGCGGTCAGGTAGGCGTCGAGGTCGACCTCGCGGTGCTCGACGACGCTCATCGTCGATGCGGTCAGTGCCAGCACCAGCTGACGCATGATGTCGATGCGATCGCGACCTTCGGCGAGCAGCCGCTGCGCCGCCTGCCACACCTGCGGCGGGGTATCCGAAGCGATCTGGTCGGCGATCGCGGCGCGAAGGCTCAACGGCTCGTCTGCGTCGCCGCCGTGCCCGGCCGTGAGCAGTGCCATCCGCTCGTCTGGATCGTCCGGGTCGAACCCGTCGGGTACCTCGCCGAACAGAAATGCGATCTTCTCCAGATCCACCCGACGATGCTAGAACGTGTCCACATCCCACCGCGCCACGGCTTTCCGGCGGGCCCGCTTTACGAGCTGACGGGTTCCAGGTGGTGCGCTGATCCGATGGGATGGCGCTCCTCGTCGAGGACGAAGATCGTATGGGTGGATCGCACCTCGGGCATGGCTTGCAGGCGGTAGAGCACGACGTCGCGCAGTGCCGCGATATTGGCTGCGCGGACCAGGAGCACGAAGTCGAACTCGCCGCTGGTCATCGCGACGTACTCGACACCAGGTAACCGGCTGATCTTGTTTCGCATCGTCGGCCACGCGCCCTGCTGGATGTTGATCAGGATCATCGCCGCGATATCGAGCCCGATCGCCTGAGGGTCGACGTCGGCGCGGAAACCCCGGATGGCGCCGCTGGCCAGCAGCCGGTCGTCGCTTGATGTTGCCTCCGCGTGCTCGATCGGTAGCAAGCAAGCCATTCCGTAACGCCGGCGATGCCCGCGGGAACCACTGCGTACCCCTGGAGGTGCGCAAATGAGTTCAACCACCCGTGAATCGGTCGGCCTGGCCGCTCGATGGTTCCATTGGCTGGTTGTGCTGGCCGCTGCCAGTTACCTGGCCTGGCAGGACCCGGTGCTGGTGTCGTCCTTGGTAGACGGACGTGCGGAACTGGGCCAGCTGCGATGGGGTTGGGTAGGCGTAGCGGTCCTGCTCGGCGTGTCCGGGCTGGGCCTGTACGGGAGCTGCATCGCCGTTTGCTGCTGGCCGGTGGCGCGCGTGTGCCGGTGGCCACGGTGCAGGCCATTCATTTCGCCCGGAACGCGGTATCGAATACGGTGCCCGCGGTGGACGGCGTCGGTTCGCTGGCGTCCACGGTCGAGGCGGCACTTCCAATTCTCCCCGGCGGAGCCGGCCTGGCGCCGCCATCACCACACACCCGCGCACGGCCCGGTGCCCGCGGCTAGCCGCTGACGGCTGCGATCTCTAGTTCGAAGTCCGCGGTGCGGAAGGTAAGTACGGGTCACCCCGAACCCCTGCCGGCTCAAGCGATCAGGGAGCTGATGTCGTCGGCGCTCAGGGCGGCACCAAAGACGTTGCCGTCGTTCATCACACCGCCGAACAGCTCGGCCTTGCGGTTGGCCAGCGCGTGCACCTTCTCCTCGATGGTGTCCTTGGCGATGAGGCGGTACACCATGACGTTGCGGGTCTGCCCGATCCGGTGCGTGCGGTCGATCGC
>DASQVU010000443.1:0-2620 GCA_035640615.1 Pseudonocardiaceae bacterium | reverse complement strand
CCCGATCCGGCCGCTTGGTCTGCACAGCCAGCTCGGTGATCGACAGGCTTGAGGTGTTGGACGCCAGCACCACATCGCCGCGCACGATCCCGTCCAGCTCGGTGAAGATCCGGCTTTTGAGATCCATCCGTTCCGGGACAGCCTCGATGACGAGGTCCACGTCGGCCAGGTCGGTGAGTTTGGTGGTGAAGCTGATCCGCCCGAGCAGCTCGCGGCGCGCTGCTTCGTCGAGCTTGCCTCGTTCCAGGGCGCGTCCGGTGGAGTGTTCAAGATGCCCGCGACCTCGGGCTATGCCGTTGTCATCGACTTCCACCGCCACCACGTCGTGACCAGTGCGGGCCAACACCTCGGCGATCCCGGCACCCATCGTGCCGACGCCCACCATGCCGACCGTCTTAATCTGAGCCATCTCGTGCCTTCCGCTTCGACGACCACAAAGGACCCGCGTAAAGGATTCGGGCAATTCGTAGTACCAACCAGACCGCCCAGGCCGGGCGGTCGAAGCTAAGGACTTGGACCATCGGACGGAACCGCCGGCGGGTGATCGCTTTGGTCCGGCTGAACTCGCGCAGACCGTCGGCACCGTGGATGCGTCCGAATCCGGAGTCACCGACGCCGCCGAAGGGCAGCGACGGCACCGCGGCGTAGGAGATCACGCTGTTGACCGCGACCATTCCGCAGCGCAACCGGCTGGCAATCTCCGAGCCGCGGCGCTTAGCGAAGACCGCGGCCCCCAATCCGTAGCGCCCGGCGTTGACCCGTTGCACCGCCTCGTCGAGGTTGGCTACCCGGTGCACCGTGACGGTCGGGCCGAAGGTCTCCTCGGTCACCGCGGTCGAGGTCTCCGGAACGCCGGTCAGCACTACCGGCTCGACGAACGGCGGACGCACCGACTCCGCTCCGCCGACCACCGCGGTGCCGCCGCGGGCGAGCGCATCTGCAACGTGATCACGTATCACCTGGATCTGGTCTGGTCTGGTGATCGGGCCCAGGTCGGCGGTGGGCTCGCCGCCCACGCGCAGCCGCCGCGTCCGGGCGGCGATGCGTTCAGTCAGCTCCGCGGCAACATCGTCGACGACGTACACCCGCTCTACCCCGACGCAGGTTTGCCCGGTATTGACCATGGCGCCGAACACCGCGGCGTCGGCGGCTGCGGCGAGGTCGGCGTCCGTGTCCACCAGCAACGCGTCGGTGCCCCCGCATTCGATCACCACCGGGGTCAGCGTCTCGGCGCAGGCCGCCATCACCTTGCGCGCGGTACGCGTGGACCCGGTGAAGGCCAGCTTGCCCACCCCGGCGCGGCACAGCGCTGCCCCAGTCTCCCCGAAACCCGTGACGACTTGCAGGATCGGCTCCTCGGGTACCACCGCGGCGAGGCTGCTGGCCAGCGCACGGCCCACCCCAGGGGTCAGCTCGCTGGGCTTGAACACCACCGCATTGCCGGCGGCCAGCGCGTAGCTGATTGAGCCCATCGGGGTGTGCGCCGGGTAGTTCCAGGGGCCGATCACCCCGATCACGCCGTAGGGCTCGTACTGAACCGACGATGCTTCATGGAGCATCAGCAGGCCTGACCTGACGCGGCGGCGGCGCAGCACCCGCTCAGCGTTGCGCGCAGCCCAGTCCAGGTGCGCGATCACCAGGACGCATTCCAGCCGGGCGTCATCCCGCGGTTTGCCGGTCTCCGCGCAAATCAGCCCGGCCAGCTCGTCGAGTTGTCGAGTCAGCGCCGAGCACCAGGCCAGCAGCCGGCCACGGCGTTGCGCGAACCCGAGCGCGCGCCACCACTCAGCCGCCTGCTGGGCGCGTGCAACGGCCGCCTGCACCGCTGCCTCATCATCAATCGGGTGATAGTCGACGACCTCACCGGTACGCGGGTCGATCGACGCGAAACGGGTGGCCTGCGCCTGAGCCATCGTTGTAACACCCCCCGGATCGGCGGCGTATCGAAGCCTACGGGTCAGTTAGAACAACCGCAGTTCCACGCTGGCCGCGCCGCGCAGCTCGTCGTAGTCGACCGTGACGCACCGGATCCCACGATCGGTGGCCAGCGTCTGTGCCTGTGGCTTGATCTGCTGGGCGGCGAACACGCCGCGGACCGGCGCCAGCTGCGGATCCCGGTTGAGCAGGTCGAGGTAGCGGGTGAGTTGCTCGACCCCGTCGATCTCACCGCGGCGCTTGATCTCGACCGCCACCGTCACACCGTCGCCGTCCCGGCACAGCAGATCCACTGGTCCGATGGCGGTGGGGTATTCCCGGCGGATCAAGGTGAAGCCGGGGCCCAGCACTGCGGTGTGCTCGGCGAGCAATGCTTGCAGGTGCGCCTCCACACCATCCTTGACCAGGCCCGGATCCACCCCGAGATCGTGCTGCGAATCGTGCACCACCTCGTCGATCTCGATGATCAACTGCTCACCGGCGCGGTTGGTCACCGTCCAGCGTCCCGGTCGTTCCACCAGCGTGCACGGGGGGCTCATCCAGTTCAACGGCTTGTAGGCCCGGTCGTCGGCGTGCACGCTCACCGATCCGTCGGCTTTGACCAGCAGCAACCGCGGCGCCATCGGCAGGTGCGCGGTGAGGCGTCCCACGTAATCCACCTGGCAGTTCGCGATCACAAGGCGCA